>JBBSII010000675.1:0-2589 GCA_038232175.1 Thermomicrobiales bacterium | reverse complement strand
CACGATCATACCGGCAACATGCGCCGGGGTACGGCGAGAGCGATCGCCATATCGGTAGATAAGAGAGAGGGAATAGCCTGTGCATATCCTAGCAATTTCCGGGAGCCTGCAAACCAGTGGGACGGTAACGACCCTTGTCCGCGCGATCGCCGCACTCGCCCCCGAGGAGATGGCGGTCACCGTCTATGGCGGGTTGGGCGACCTCCCTCATTTCAGCCCGGACCGCGACGGCGACCCTGCGCCCCCGTCCGTCGCGACGTTCCGCGGGCTGCTCCGCGCGGCCGATGGCGTGCTGATCTGCACGCCGGAGTACGCCTTCGGGATGCCGGGATCGCTGAAAAATGCCTTCGATTGGATCGTCTCGTCGGGCGAGTTCGTCGGCAAGCCGGTCGCCGCACTCAGCGCCTCCCCGTATCCGACGGGCGGGGAACGGGCGCACGCATCGCTCCTGCTGACGCTGACCGCCGTCAACGCCGTGGTCGCGGACGGCGCAACGCTCAGCATCCCGCTCGTCCGCACGAAGGTGGACGCCGATGGCGCGGTGTCGGACCCGGCAACCGCGCAGGCCCTCCGCTCCGTCTTCGACGCATTGTCGCGGGCGATCGAGCGCAAACTTACTTCTTGAACCGTTGATCGAGCCAGGCGGCGGCGGCGCCGAGCGGCTTCGAGTCAGTCGGCCGGGAGTTGACCGCGTCGACCGCCGCCGTCTGCCCGAGCAAGTGGCCGAGGTTCGGGTACGCGATCAGCGTGTGATCCGGGGGATTCGCGGCGGCGCGGGCGTCGTCGATCCGCTTGGCGCCGGCGGGATCGACATTCGCGTCGCGACCTCCCTGCAGAAGTAGCACTGGGCCTTTGTATCCCGGCAGACTGCTGACGATCGGCGGCACTTTGTCCGATGTGTACGCGTCATAGGGCGAGTTTTGCGCGTTCTGGTCGAAGTTCGCGAAGAAGTCCCGGAAGGATGGGACGATCTCGCCCGCGATATCGAGTTTGCCGTCGCCGTTCTTGTCCCTCTGTGGATTCAGTCGGGGGCATTTGACGCGGGGGATGCGACTGCGGATGACACGGGTGCGGGGGCTGCCGTCGGTGACGCGGACGACGCAGTCTGCGACAGGTCGAGCGCCAGGGCGGCGGCGAAGCCCGACGTCGTGCCGGGACTGCTCCGGAGCGCGCCGAACACTCCCTCCCGCGTCACTGCACCATCCTTGTTCGTGTCCGCGACATCGCGCAGGAAGCCGACGCCAACATCGAGCAACTGATACCGAAACGTTTCCGCCCATGTCCCCGCGACGGGACCCTGGAGGATGAGCCCCGCGATTTCGGGATGCATGAGCGCGAGTTGAGTCGCGTGCGTCGTCCCCTCGCTCCAGCCGTAGAGGACGATCCGCTTCGGGTCCACGCGCGGATTCATGCGCGCGCTCTGGTAGACCGTGTCCGCGTCCGCGAGCAGTTGCTTCTGCGGGAGCGAGTAGAACGTCGCTGTGACGCTGGGATTCTGCTGGTCGCCCGGGCCGGTGATGTAGTGCTTGTTGTAGCGGACGACCGCATATCCGTTCGCCGTCAGGTACTGCGCGATGTCCCCGAATCTGCTCATCATGGCACGCCCGATCCTTTTGCGCTTACCATCCCCCTTCCCCCGGAAGGAAGGGGGATGGGCCATGCTCGTCGTCACCGTCGTCTTCGTCGTGTGCCGATTCCGCCACGCGATGGAGGGGCGCGAGGCCGTGGAACTTCTCGGGGTTGACGATCACGCGCACCGTGCGGATGCGACCGTCCGCCAATTCGAGCGCGAACACGCTCACCGGGCGGCCGTCCACCGCGCACACGAGGGCGGGCTGGCCGTTGACCGGCGTCACGCGTAGCACCATGCCCGGCGGCGCGAACTTGCGAATCCCGATCAGGAACCGCGCCACATCGTCCGCGCCATGGATCGGCCGGCGCGCTGCGGTCGCCTTGCCGCCGCCGTCCGCGTACAGGGTGACGTCGGCGGCGAGCATCGCCACCAACGCCGGCACGTCGCCGCTCACGCAGGTCTCCATGAACTGGTGCGTGAGGCGTTCCTGCTGCTCGGGCTCGGCGACGAAGCGCGGCCCAGGCGCATGCAGGTGCTCCCGCGCGCGCCGGGCGATCTGCCGACAGTTCGCGCCGCTCTTCCCGACCATCCCGGCGATCTCGTCGAGCGGATAGCCGAAGACCTCGTGCAGGAGGAAGACCGCGCGCTCGACCGGGCTCAGCTGCTCCAGGAGCGCCAGGAAGCCCAGCGAGAGCGACTCGGCGAGCACGACCGGGTCGGCGTCGACGGCGCGCTCATCGATGACGAGCGGCTCCGGGAGCCAGGAACCGACGTACTCCTCGCGCCGGACGCGCGCGAGCCGCAGATGGTCGATGCACAAATGGGTCACCGTCGCGGTGAGGTACGCCTTCGGCGCGGCGACCGCCTCCGGGTCACGCTGCCGCCAGCGGAGGAAGGCGTCCTGCACGATGTCCTCCGCGTCCATCACGCTGCCGAGCATCCGGTAGGCGATCGAGAAGAGCAGTGGCCGGAAGGTGGCGAAGGCGTCGCCCGCCTGCGCGGGTCGATTGTCGGTG
>JBBSII010000674.1:0-2592 GCA_038232175.1 Thermomicrobiales bacterium | reverse complement strand
TTCTTGCTCCGGTGGGCCGCCCTGATCTTTCAGATGCGCGGAGGTGGCGCGCGACCCGACCGCGCGGATGGCGGCGGGGACATCCTGCCCGTGGCGCGGGTAGTTGCCGATGTCGATGTTCGTGGACAACTCCGGGATGTGATCGAGCGCGCGGACGATCTCGGCGAGCGTCCCGCCCGGTGTGCGTGCGTAGTTCTCCAGCGCAATCGTCACGCCCCGCCCCGCCGCATAGCGCACGATCTCCTGCCCCATCGCCCACCCCGCCGTGTCATCGTCGGCGGGGAGCGGGCCGGGGAAGACGCGCAGTTGCGGCGACCCGAGGGCGCGCGTATCGTCGATGTCCTGCCGGAGGGCATCCGCCGCGCCCGGTTCCGCGCTGAAGAGCGTCCCCATCGTCGCGTAGGTGAGCAGGAGACCGTATTGCGCGGCGCGCTCGCGGGCGGCGGGGAGTTCGCGCCCCTTGTCCTGCCAGAATTGCGGGCGAAACTCCGCCCCGTCCGCACCGAGCCGGTGCGCCGCGTCAACGATCGCCGTGGCGCTCGACGTTCCCGCTGTTAACTGATCCTGATACTGGATAACGGAGATGAGAATCGGTCGGTCCTCGCTCATCGTGATGCTCCTTGCATGAATAGTCATTAATCACCTGAAAGGATCATAGCCCATCACGGTCGCCTCCCGTAGGCTTTTTGAACCACAGAGGCACAGAGAACACAGGGAAGGGAAGGAGAAAGAGGGAAGGGGTGATGCGTCATCACCTCTTCCCTCTTCCCTCTTGTCCCTTCGTTCCTTCTTCGCGAGCCTCTCTGTGTCCTCTGTGCCTCTGTGGCTATGATTTCCGGGCCAGCCACCGCTTGGGCATCTTGCAGACCATCGTGTACGCCGGGTCGAAGATGTTGCCGAGGTCGTACTCCACCGTCTGGCCCATGAGGATGCTCGCGGCGCGGGCGTCGAGGCCGAAATCGGATTCGAGCCAGCGGAGCATCTCGCTCGTCGCGTGCTGGACGGCCTGATCGAGCGGGCGGGCGTTGCCGACGGTGAAGATATACTCCGCGTTCTCGCCGCGTGGCCAGCGGATCGTCTTGCCCTTGAGGATGCGCAGCACGAATTCCATCTCGAACGAGGTCTCGATGCCGGTGCCGACGATCTCGCCGTCCCCCTGCGTCGCGTGGCCGTCCCCAATATGGAAGAGCGCGCCGGGTGCCGCGACGGGGAAATAGACGGTCACGCCCTCCGTGAACCCCCGGTAATCCATGTTGCCGCCGTGATGCGCGGAGGTCGCGGTGGAGATCGCCTCCCCACCGGCGGGCGCGACGCCGAAGCAGCCGACCATCGGCGCGAGCGGCAGCACGAGATCCTTCAGCGCCTCCGGCGGCTCGACGACCGTGCGCGATTCGCCCTGCACGCTGGCGGACGCCGCCGCGAGCGAGACGGTGCGGTTCGCCGCGTCGATGCGCCACGTGATCAGCGCGTCGGGCGGCAGGTCGCGCACATGCGACGGGTCCACGATGTTCTCCGCGATCACGGTACCCGTCCAGCCCGTGCCCCGGTTCGGTGTCAGGCGGACGATCTCGACGACGAGCGTGTCGCACGGCTCCGCGCCCTCCACGAAGAACGGCCCGGATTGCGGGTTGCCCCTCGGCGCGGCCTGCTCCCCGTGCTCGTCCCACCCACCGGCATCGACCGTCGTGGTGATGACCGTGTCGCCATCCGCGACATGGAGCGCGGGTTCGTGCGAGCCGATAGTGGTGTAGTAGCGCGTCGGTGTGAAGCGGTGCGTTGCCATCGTGCCTCCCTAACCGGTACTACTGCTGGTAGTGGCGGCTGCATGACTGGATGAGTTTTCGGCCATCACCCAGGCGGATAAACGTTATCCTCAGTTCGTTCGATGCGGAGACCGACCAGGTACCCTTGAGTTTTCCTTGTAGCGCATGGACATGAAGAGAGGGATGCTGTTCGTTTGTGTCGAGCAGCCAGAGCGCTTGCAGGAAACGCTTGCGATCTGTCGCGGTGAAGTCGTTACTGATGAGATCTGCAAGGAAGGTCGGCGTGAGTTCAAGCGTCCGGTAGACGGGTTCGCTAGCCATCGGTATGGTCAGTGATGAATCGTTCGAGTTCGCGCTCGCTCATTTGCTTTGCCAGCCCGGCTCGCCCTTCCGCTTGTGCCCGCTCGACGCGCGCAATATGCTCCGGGGTGTAGGCCCATGCATCTTCACGAGGGATAATGACGGCCGGACGCAGGATCAACTCATGCTCGGTGACCTCCATTTCAAAGGGTGTTTCCCCTTCAACATGGAGAGCCTTCCGTGCTTCGACTGGTACGGTCAATCGCCCCTGCGCATTCATCGAAACAACCGTCTTCATCACCATGACTTCACTCCTTTGCGAATCGCACGGGATCAGTGTAGGGTGGTGCCGTCGTTTCGTCAATGTGGCGAAATGACGATTTGCTCTCCTCTTCATTGCTCTCGTCTCTGTAGCGAGTTAATTACTCCCGCAAGGCGGCGGACACCCTCGGTGATCTGCGCGCGCGGGATGGCGCAGAAGGAGATGCGCAGCGCGCCGGATTGCCCACCGGGCACGACGGTGCAGCCG
>JBBSII010000673.1:0-2596 GCA_038232175.1 Thermomicrobiales bacterium | reverse complement strand
GGAGGTCTGCCACTTCTGGAGCGTCGGCTCCGCGACCTTGAAGAAGCGCGCGTTGTTGATCGAGAGCGGGAAGCCGCCCTCCGCGTACTCAATCGCGGGCTGAAAGACGGTGGCGCGGTCCATCGTGCCGTACATCTCCAGCGCGGCGAGCCAGCCACCGAGCGCGCCGGGGACGAGCGGCGAGAGGATGCCGACCCGCTTGTCGTCCTCGCTCGTGTACTTGCTCAGTTCGGCAGCGTACGGGCTGGGCGCGTTGTAGTCGAGCACGACGCGCTTCCCGCTCTTCGCGTCGTAGATGAACATGTAGCCGACGCCGCCCGCGCCGGACATGTACGGCTCCACCACGTTGAGCGCCGCCGCGATCGCCACGGCGGCGTCAATCGCGTTGCCACCCTGCATCAGCATCCGCTGCCCCGCCAGCGTGGAGAGGTAGTGCGCCGAGGCGCATGCCCCCCGCCGCCCCATCACCACTGGTCGATGCGCCAGCCCCTTGTTCGTCCATGCCATCAGATCTTCCCCTTCTTAAGAAACCGGACCCCAGCGGTTCATTTGGTTTCGATTGCCGCCATGTACGCCGCCGTGCCCTGCGCCAGCAAACCCCAGACGCCGACGCTGAAGACGCGGACACCGCGTGCATGCTCGCGCGCCGCGTCCGCGCCGGTGGGGGTGTTCATCCCGACTGGCTTCCCCGCCGCAACACCCTGCCGGATGATCTCGGCAATCGCCTCCCGCACGGCCGGGTGATCGCGCTCGCCCGGATGGCCCATCGACTGCGACAGGTCTGCCGGGCCGATGGAGAGCACGTCGATCCCCTCGACCGCGAGGATGTCGGGCAGGTTCTCGACCGCGCGGATGTCCTCGATCAGCGCGAGGACGAGCAAATTTCCATTCGCCATCTCCGCGTATTTTCCCAGCGGCTCGCGCATCCCGTACGTCGCCGCGCGCGTCCCCGCGAGGCCCCGCGCGCCCTTCGGGTGGTACCGCGCCGCCGCCACCGCTCGTTCGGCATCGTCGCGCGTGTTCACCTGCGGCACCATCACGCCCTGTGCGCCGGTGTCGAGGTAGCGCAGGATTTCGTGCGGCGCGTTCGTCGGCACGCGCACGATTGGCGTGATATTCACGGCGTGCGCGGCCCGCACGAGGTTCTCGCAGTCCTGCACGCTGATGTGGCCATGCTCGGCGTCGATCAGCACATGATCCCACCCCGCCAGCCCGCACACCTCGACCAGTTGCGCGTCCGCCACCGGGACGATCGCTCCGGCGCTCCACCGGCCCGCTTCGAGCCGTTCCTTCATCGCGTTCGGTCGCATCACGCCTCCTGAAGATACGTTAACCACAGAGGCACAGAGAACACAGAAATGGGAAGAGAAACGAGAGAAAAGAGCGTTTGAGACTGAAATACACTTTTTCCTCTCTTTCTTCGTCTTTCCTCTGTGCCCTCTGTGCCTCTGTGGTTAATCCCCGGTATTCCCGGCGGGAACGGCAGCGGAGACGGGGGTGCGCCACTGCGGGTAGCGCGGGTCGATCCCCCGAACGAGGTCGTGGTAGAGGCGGTCGAGTTGATGCGTGACCGGGCCGGTGCCGCCCGAACGCAGGGGGATGCGGTCGATGGACCGGATCGGCGTGATCTCCGCCGCCGTGCCGCAGAAGAAAACCTCGTCCGCCACGTAGAGTTCGGTGCGGTCCACATCGCGCTCGATGACGGGCAGGTGCAGCACCTCGCGACAGAGGTGGATCACCGCGTCCCGCGTGACGCTTTCGAGGATGCCGCTCGTCACGGAGGGCGTGGTGACGACGCCGCGCCGCACGGCGAAAACGCACGCGCCGGGCGCTTCCGCGACCTTCCCCGCCGGGGTGAGCAGGAGCGCGTCGTCGTAGCCGTTCACCTTCGCTTCGAGTTGCGCCAGCCGCTTGTTCTGGTAGTTGGACATCGTCTTGATGCGCGGCGGCATCACGTTGTCCGCGATGCTCGCCCACGAGGTGACGCCGATGCTCTTCCCCCGCTCCGTCAGCAGTTGCGAGGTCGTCGGGCGGGTCCAGATTAGCACCTGCGGCGGGTCGGCCATCGTGTCCCCGAAGGAGGCGTGGTGCAGCCCGCTGTAGAAGGCGACCGGGCGAATGTACGTGTCGCCGCGCGTCTCGTTGTCGTGCAGCAGCGCGAGCGTCGCGTCCGTCAGCGTTTCGACCGAGTACTCAATCGGCATCCGCATCATCGTCATGGAGTCGAGCAGCCGTTCGAGGTGCTCGCGCAGGCGGAAAATGGCAAGCCCCGCGCCGTCCTCCGTGGCGTACGCGCGGATGCCCTCGAAGATCGAGACGCCCGCCGATGCGCCCATCGACGTGATGTGCAGCGTCGCATCATCCCACGGGACGCGCCGACCATCAAGCCAGACAAACGCTGGGCGCTCCGGCCCCGCAAAGAGCTTCCCCATTCTCGTCGCTCCTGACTGCCGTTATCGGGCAAGCGATGTGTCCGGCTGGGGGCACATCGCGGAAATGCGCGGGCACCTGTTGGTGATCGCGATGGTACTGTGCCACTGCACAGAGCGTCAAGGCGCTTCGTCTACCGTGCGGAATATTGCACCGTGCGCCCGTC
>JBBSII010000672.1:0-2600 GCA_038232175.1 Thermomicrobiales bacterium | reverse complement strand
CGGGGGCGGAGCCGGTGACCGTGGGCTTCGAGCGCGCGGCCCGTCGCGATGGGTAGCCGCGTCTCGGTGAGAATTGGGCCGCCCTCGCAGTGGATACGCGGCGCGGCGACCGCCTCAATTGGCGTCATGCCGAAATCGACGCAATTGACGATCACCTGCGCAACCGCGTTGATGATCGCGTTCGATCCGGGGCTACCGAGGATGATCTGGGGCGTGCCGTCCCGCAGCACGAACGTCGGGGCCATCGGCGTGATGCGCGGCTTGCCGGGCGCGATGGAGCGCGGCTTGTCGGGGAGCGGGTCGAAACTGCTCATGCCATTGTTGTACTGGAAGCCAAGCCCCTCCGTGACGACGCCCGAACCCATCGAGAGCGTGTGCGTCAGGGCAACGGCGTTTCCGTCGCGGTCCGCGACCGAGAGGTGCGTCGTGCCGGGCACGCCGACCGCTTCCCGCGACTCGACGCCCATTTCACCAATGCGCGCCCGCAGTTCCGCCGCGTGCTCCTTGCTGATGAGCGCGTCGAGCGGGGCATCGTCCGTCATCCCGTCGCGCTCGGAGAAGGCGAGTTGGATCGCGGAGGCGAGGCGATGGAGGTACTCCGCGCTGTTGTGCCCCAGTGCTGCGATGTCATATCCCTCAAGGATATTGAGAATTTGCAGCACCGTCGCGCCGCCGAGCGGGTTGGTGGCGACGGTCAGGCCGCGATAGTCACTTCGGAGCGGATCGCGCAGGACCACCCGACACGCGGCGAGATCGTCCGCCGTGACGAGGGCATCGTGCGCCGCGAAGTCCGCGACGATGCGCGCGCCAATCGTGCCGCGATAGAAGGCATCGGGGCCTTCCGCCGCGATGCATTCGAGCGTCGCGGCGTAGTTGGGGTTGGTGAGGGGGTCGCCGACGCGCCTGAGGCTGCCGTCCTCACGGTGCCAGAGGCGCGCGAAGACGTCCGTTGTGTGGATGAATTCGTCGAACGTCGGGTAGCTCGCGCCCGTCGGGTATTGGTGCGTCTCCATGAAGAACTCAGTGATGTAGGTGTAGAGCGGGAACCCGTCACGCAGGGCGCGGATTGCGGGGCCGAGCAGATCACGCCACGGCATCCGTCCGCGCCCGGCGTGGATCGCCGCCAACCCGGCCACGGTGCCCGGAATGAGGATGGATTGGTAGCCGCAGTAGTTGTGCCACCCCTCGACGTACGTCTTCCCCTCCGGCGTGCGCCGCGCCAATTGCGCCCATTGATCGGCGCGGGCGCGTGCGCCGACCCGACCAACGAAGTCGAGGATGCGGTGCTCGCCCGTCGCGGCGTGGAAGATTTGCGCCACGCCGATGCCGCCAATGCCGCACATGAAGGGGTCGAGCGCTGCCTGCACGAACGCGGCGGCGACCGCCGCATCGAAGGCATTCCCGCCATCTCGGAGGACATCCGCGCCCACCTCGGCGGCGTACGGCTGCGGCGCAACGACGACACCATTCATCTCGGCTTCTCCCTCCCGTTCTCCCGCTGTGGTCTGCGACGTGAGTATAGCACGGGGAGCCTCGCCCGTTGCGCCGCGACACCCATCGCGCTACACTCACCGGAGCGTCCGTACGGGTGTTCGTAAAGTGGTCAGGCATGGGCGAAGGCGCGCGCATTCTCGCGATCGCAAATCAGAAGGGCGGCGTCGGCAAGACGACCACCGCCGTGAATCTCGCGGCGTGCATTGCGGCGTCGGGAAGGCGCGTCCTGCTCGTCGATGCCGACCCGCAGGGGAATGCATCGAGCAGCCTCGGCATGGACAAGACAGCGATGGCGACGACGCTCTACGACGTGCTGCTGAATGAAGCGGCCGCCGCCGAGGTGATCCGCATCACCCACCTCGCGAACCTCGCGCTGCTGCCGAGCACCAATGTGCTTGCGGCTGCGGAGATCGAGTTGGTCGATCTGCCGCAGCGCGAGACGTACATGCGCGCCGCCTTCCGCACCGTGGCAGACGACTACGATTTCATCCTGATCGACTGCCCGCCGTCGCTCGGCCTGCTCACCGTGAACGCGCTGACCGCCGCGCACGGCGTGCTCATCCCGATCCAGTGCGAATTCCTCGCGCTCGAAGGCTTGCTGCAACTCGTGCAGACCGTTGACCGCGTCAAGCGCACCGTCAACCCGACGCTGGACGTGACGGGCGTCATCATGACGATGTACGACGCGCGCACACGGCTCGCGCCGCAGGTGGTCGCGGAGGTGCGCCGTTTCTTCCCGACGCGCATCTTCAAGAGCGTCGTCCCCCGCACCGTGCGCCTCGCGGAAGCGCCGTCGTACGGTCAGGCGATCACCGAGTATGACGCCTCCGGGCGGGGCGCGCAGGCGTACCGCGACCTGGCGGACGAACTGATCCAGCGCGTCGCGGTCGTGGCGAAACCGGCGTTCGTGGGGGCGCGGTGACGTTGCCGCGCCCCCGCGATGGCGGTACAATCCGCACATTGCTGCAGCGCGGTTCCGCCGGTCGCGGGTGATCCCGCACCGGCGTCGGAGCGTAATTCGAAGGGGACCTTTCCCGCCAGCCATGCCGCGAAAGGCGTGCGTCCGATGATCGAATCAGTCGTTGAATCTATCCGCGTCAGCCTCG
>JBBSII010000671.1:0-2618 GCA_038232175.1 Thermomicrobiales bacterium | reverse complement strand
TTCCTTCGATGTCGTGCTCGCGCAGGACATCCTCGAACACGTTCGCGACCCGTTCGTAACGCTCCGAGAGATCCATCGCGTGCTCACACCGTCCGGCGTCGCACTCGTGACAGTCATCAACCGGTTCGCGTGGCGCGATCCACATTATCACCTCTTCGGTCTCAACTGGTTGCCGCGCCCCGTCGCTGAGGCGGTCGTCGATCATGTCGGCCGGTCGAAGGGCGGCGCACGCTTCGCGGACAATCAGTGCTTAGGGGATATGTATTACGATACGATGGCCGGATTTACCCGGCGCGCGCGCGCGATTGGCTTCACCGTCATCGATACGAAAGAACGGGCACTCATGGGAGAAATGGGCCAGGGTTCGGGCCGTCATCGGGCCACCATTCGGGCATTGCGCGCCATCCATGCGCTCCAACCGATCTACCGATTGCATCGTTTCGCGGTCGCAGGGACCTATGAACTCGCCCTCCGGCCGCACGGAGCAGCGCCGTGACGGTCACGACACCACCCGAATCGAGCGCGGACAAGCGCGCGCCGCGCGCCGCGCTCGGTGCGTACGCCACCCGCGCCGCGTTCTGGAACACGGTGCTCCTGCCCGCCAAGTTGGGGGCGCATCTCCTCGCGCAACTCGTACTCGCCAACGCGCTGCCGAAGGCGGAGTTCGGCGTCTACGTGCTCGCGCTCTCCGTCGGCGTCACCTCCGGCTCGCTCGTTGACCTCGGCACCGAGCGGAGCGTCGTCAAGTTCCTGCCCGAAGTCGCCGGTCGGCAGGGCCGGAAGGGCGTCCGATCACTTCTGACCTGGGTATTCGGCGTCAAATTGGCGGTGCTCCTGCCGGTTATTCTGATCGCGACGGCGTTGCACGGCTCATTCTTCCGCTTTCTCGACAGGCGGGTCCCGCCCGACAAACCGGACATCCTGCAGATCGTCCAGCGGCAACATTGGGCGATCTTCGCCTCGGTCGTCTCACTCGTCCTCGTTGGCGCGTTCTACGATGTGGCGATGCAAAGCCTCGTCGCCACCTTTCGCAACAAGAGCTGGAACATCATCACCATCCTCGTCACGCTGGCCGACCCGCTCGTGGTGGCCGTGCTCGTTCTGTCGGGCGGCAATATCGCGGTCGTCCTCGCTGGTCGCGTGTTCGTGGCGCTGCTCGCGATGGTTCTCGCGGGCACCTTCGCGGTTGTCGCCGTGCGGCAGAGCGTGGACACCGAGCGCGAATTCGTCGAGGAAGCCGAACGCGGTCGCCCGTTGCCGCTCCGACGTTTCGCCTTCTACTCGGGTCTGCAATACGCGCTGCAAGTGACCAGCTTCCTCACATCGTACGCCTTCGCCGCGCTGATCCTGAAAAACGCGGAGGACATCGCCGGATACCGCGTTGCGGCCGGCTCGGTGCGAGAAATACTGAGCGCGCTGACGACACCGATCATTGGCATTCAAGTGCCGATATTCACGCGCATCTTCACGTCCCGCGATGATCGGCAGCTCGGTCAGGCGTACGGCATCGTCGCGCGATTTCTCGCGGTGGTCCTTCTCCCCGGCGCGGTCGGGTTGGCGCTGCTCGTGCCGAATATCTTCCGCATCCTCTATCCGCAGTATGTCTCCTACGGTGGTGTGTGCATCGCGCTCGTCCTGTTGCTCTTCGGGGAAGCGTGCCTCAGCACGGGGACGACGGTGCTGCTCACGTATGAGCGGTATCGCCCGGTCATTGCCGCGCGGATGATCGCACTGTTCGCGCTCCCGGTGATGTTCTTCACGGCGCGCGCCTACGGCGCAATGGGGGCGGCGCTGACCTCCGGCGGCTTCGCCCTGCTCGCCGCGTTGGTGGGCACAATCGCGTCGAATGCACTGCTCCCAATCCGCTATCCGCTCGACTTCGTTCGGCGCGTGAGTGTTGCCGTCGTCTGCATGGCGGCGGTCGTTGGTGGCCTGGCTTTCTCGATCGGGCGAGCGCCGGATGTCCTCGGTGGTGCGTTTCAACGGCTCTTCTGGCTCGCGGTGACGGCCGGGATTGCCGCCCTCGGTGGGGTTGTCTACATCGTCGTCTTCCGACGGATGGGTGGCATCGAGGCGGCGGATATCGAACGGCTGAAGACACTCCGACTGCCGATGCGCGGGACGATTGCTCGCCTGCTCTCCGGGAGGCGCGCGTGATGCGTGTCGCACTTGTCAATGTGACGACGACGACAAAGATCGGCGGCGTCGAGCAATTCGTCGTGCAACTCGCGCATTCTTTGGCGGCAACCGGCGTCGAAGTCTCGATCTTCGGTGGCGCGTGCGAGAGCCGCGCTCCGGTCAGCGCCACGGTCGATGTGCACACGTCGCGCTACATCGACCGTGCGTGGCTGCGGCGCATCCCGCTTGTCAGGCGGCAATACGCCGCGACCAAACTGATCGAACGGTTGTCGTTCGACGCGGGCGCGGCGGGCGCGATCCGGCGTGGGGAGTACGACATCGTTCACATCCACAAGCCATTCGACTTCCCGCTCGCGTCGTGGTTGCGGCGCCGGGCGAACGCGCGGATCGTTTACAGCTCGCACGGTCGGGATTTCTTCGCAGGAGACCGGCGCTTCGTCCGTGATGTCGCGGTCATCACCGCATGCAGCGCGTACAAC
>JBBSII010000670.1:0-2628 GCA_038232175.1 Thermomicrobiales bacterium | reverse complement strand
GCTATGCTTGTTTAGCAGACACTCGGTTTGGTTGACCCGCGCGGTAAAGGAGCGACGTGGTGGAGCACGATCCCCCCGGCGCCCGGTTGCCGGCATCCCGCGGTCCCCTGATCGGGCGCGAGCGGGAGCTTGTCGCGTTGCGCGGCCTCCTCCTGCACCCTGACGAACGTCTGCTCACGCTCACCGGCGTCGGCGGCGGTGGCAAGACCCGCCTCGCCCTCCAACTCGCGTCCGACCTCCTCCCCGCCTTCCTGCGGCGCGTCTGGCTCGTCGAGCTCGCCCCGATCGCCGACCCCGCGCTCGTCCCGATCGCCGTGGCGTCCGCCCTCGGCCTGCGGGAAGCGGCGGGCGGCGCATCGTTCGCGTCCCTGTCCGCCTTCCTCGCGTCCCGGCCCGCCCTCCTCGTCCTCGACAACTGCGAGCACCTGATCGACGCCTGCGCCGCCCTCGCCGACCATCTCCTCGGCACCTGCCCCGCCCTGCGCGTGCTCGCCACCAGCCGCGAGCCCCTCCAGATCGCGGGCGAGCGTCAGTATCGCGTCGCGCCGCTGGCGGTCCCGGACCCGGATCACCTGCCCGCGGTGGACGAACTCGCCCGCTCCCCTGCGGTGCAACTCTTTCTTGCTCGGGCGCGGGCCGTCTCCCCCGCCTTCGCACTGACGGCGGAGAATGCCGCGCCCGTCGCCCGTGTCTGCGTCCATCTCGCCGGCATCCCGCTCGCCCTCGAACTGGCGGCGGCCCGGGTCCGCGTGCTCACGGTCGCGCAGATCCTTGCCCGCCTCGACGACACCTTCCACCTGCTCACCGGCGGCGGCCGGGTGGTGCCGACGCGCCAGCAGACGCTGCGCACCACGTTCGATTGGAGCGATGCCCTGCTCACCAATGACGAACGCGCGCTTTTCCATTGGCTAGCGGTGTTCGCTGGCGAGTTTCGCCTCGAAGCGGTGGAGACCGTCTACGCCGACACCACTCACCCGTCCGTAGATACCCTCGAGGTTCTGACCCGGTTGGTAGACAAGTCGCTGGTCGTCGTTGAAAACGTGGGCAACGATGCGTGGTATCGGCTCCTTGAACCGGTGCGGCAGTACGCATTACAGGGGTTGACCGTGCGTGGCGCGTGGGCGGCGGCACGGGCACGACACGCGACCTCCTACCTGACGCTGGCGGAAATGGCTGCGTCGGCATTGCGCGGTCCGCAGCAAGACGTCTGGCTGGTACGCCTCGAGCGGGAGCAAGGGAATCTGCGCGCGGCGTTGCGCTGGGCGGAAGAGCGGGGGGAGGGGGAGATCGGGCTGCGGCTGGCGACGGCGCTCGTCCCCTTCTGGGAGGCGCATGGTCACCTCGCCGAGGGGCGGCGCTGGCTGGAGATGGCATTGGCAGCACCGACCGATACGGTCTCCCCGACGCTGCGGATGCGTGCGCTCACTGGTGCGGGACGGCTCGCGCATCTGCACGCAGCGTATGACGAGGCGGAGCGGCTGCACACGGAGAGCCTGACGCTGGCGCGGGAGTTGGCGGACGAGCACGGGATCGCCACGGCGCTGAGCGAGTTGGGCATGGTGGCGCGCCGCCGGCAGGACTTCGCCCGCTCGGTGCGGCTCATCGAGGAGGGGCTGGCGCGATTACGGGAATTGGGGGACGAAGAAGCGATCGCGTTCGCGGTCCTCAACCTCGGCGCCAGCGTGGGCGATCAGGGCGACCTGCCACGCGCGGTGGCCCTCATCACCGAGGCCCTCGCGCGGTCCGAGGCGCTCGGGGACCTGCGCCGTATCGCGATGGCACAGGCACTGCTGGGGAGTGCGCGGCTCGAAAGCGGTGATTTGGCGGCAGCGACCCGATCCATGGCGGCAAGTCTCGCCGGACACGCGCACCTCGGGGACCGGTGGTTCGTAGCATACAGCCTGATAGACCTGTGCCAAGTCCAGATGTCTCGCGGGCGGTGGGAATCGGCCGCCCGCCTGCTCGGCGCGGCGGAGGCGATTGGGGCCGGGGTGAGCACGCGGATCAGCGGGATCACCTGTGAGGGAGTAGGCGCAGAGATCCGCAGGCACCTGCCCGTAGATCGCTACGCCGCCGTGTGGGCGGAGGGACATGCGTTCACGTTCGATCAGGCGGTGGCGGCGGCGCTCGCCCTCGCGGCGCCCGTAACGCCGGAGCCGGAGGAGATACTCCCGCCCCCGCCAAGCGCGGCGTCACTGACCCGGCGGGAGCGCGAGGTCGCACAGTTGCTCGCACGCGGCGGCACCGACCGACAGATCGCGGACGCGCTCTTCATCAGCGTCGGGACGGCCGGCGGGCACGTCCACCACATCCTGCAAAAGCTCGATCTCCAGTCACGCCATCAAGTCGCGCGGTGGCTGCGCACGCACGCCCCGCAGGCCAGCGACCGCGACTGACCGGGTGGCCTCCTCCACCGCGCAGAGCCCCATCCATAGAGTCTCTATAGAGGATCGAGCCGGACTCATCCCAAAAACATAGAGCCCCATCTATAGAGTCTCTAGATGCGCGCCCGCCCGCCGGCACCCACAATGGGAGCACGATCCACTCGACTCCACGGCAGGGACGGTCATGTACGCCACGATGGTAGGGTAGGAAGTAAAAAGGAGCAAAACGATGGAGAATCCGATG
>JBBSII010000669.1:0-2642 GCA_038232175.1 Thermomicrobiales bacterium | reverse complement strand
CGGTGAAGAACTGGGAAACCGCCGAAAACCTGAATCTCACGGCAGAACAGTGGACGCTGCGGAAGAATATCATCATCGGTACCGACGCCGCGCCTCGCCTCGTGGATTTGACGAACAGTGAGGGCGCGAATGGCTCGCGTTTCCTCAGTACGCTCGTCTCGGATGAGAATGTCTGGTTCAGCCCGAAGAACGGCAAGGTATTCGACGTAAACGGCAAGAGTATTGACTTCACGACCTGGCAATCCGTTTCGAAGCAGGACGGCGGCTCCCGGTTTATCGACCCGCAATTCGTCAATGCCGAGGATGACGATTTCACTTTACCCCCCGGCAACCCGTTACCGAGCAAATAAGGAAACGGCAATCATGCAGCGTGTCGCGCTGCTCGTGAACGTCATCCCACCGTATCGCGCCCCGCTCTACCGGGCGCTGGCGGCGTGTGTCGGGGAGTTGCGCATTGCGATCTCGACGCCGATGGAGTCCAACCGCCCGTGGCCAACGGATTGGAGCGGGCTGGATGTGACAGTGCAGCGCAATCTCACGCACCGCGCAACGTGGCGGCACCCGCATGGGTTCTCCGAGCCGCTCTCCGTGCATATCCCCTATGACACGCTCTGGCTGCTCGCGCGGTATCGGCCCCGCGTAATTATCTCCGGTGAACTGGGGCTGCGGACACTACAGGCGGCGCTCTATCGCACCCTCGCGCCGCGAAGCCGCCTCATCGTCTGGGCGACGCTCTCCGAACACAGCGAGCAGGGAAGGGGGCGGGTGCGCGAATGGTTGCGACGCTGGATTTTGCGCCGTGCGGATGCCGTGCTGGTGAACGGGGAGAGCGGGGCGCGGTACATCAGCCGGTTCGGTGTGCCGCCCCAGGCGCTCTTTCGCGCACCCTACACGACGGAGATGACGCCCTTCGCGGCGGCCCCGTCGCACCGCGCGCCGAGCCAGGCGCACCGGTTGTTCTACGCGGGCCAACTCGTCGAGCGGAAAGGTCTTGTCTCGTTTCTCGCCGTCCTCGCGCGGTGGGGGGAGCAGCACCCGGATCGCGCCGTGGAGTTCTGGCTGGCCGGTGATGGGCCGCTCCGCGCCGCGCTGCAGGAGGCAACCCTCCCACCGAATGTGACGCTGCGACTTCTGGGCAATGTCGCCTACGAGGACTTGCCGCAGTGCTACGCGCACGTCGGTATCTACGTCCTGCCGACCCTCGCGGACGAGTGGGGCGTCGTCGTCAACGAGGCACTCGCGAGCGGCGTTCCGGTCTTGGGCAGCGTGTATAGCCAAGCCGTTGAGGAGTTGGTGCACGACGGTGAAACTGGGTGGACCTTCCGCGTGGATCGCGCCGATGAGATGTACGCAGCCCTCGACCGCGCGCTCGCTACACCCCCGGATGCGTTGGACGGAATGCGCGCGCGCGCGCGAAGCGGTGTGCGATCTGACTCCCGCCGCTGTCGCGCGGCGCATTGGCGAGGCAATCCAGTACGTTGGCCGGGCGAGCTAGCGAGCACGCCGCTTGCTCGAATCGGATGGTGCAGGCACGGCGCCCCAGCGGGTCTCAGCTGGGTCATGCTACATGTAAATGGAGGTGAGTGAGGCGCAAGCAGCGCGCACCGGTGCGATAACATCGGTATTGTCGAATCTCCACCTCTTTGCGGCATGACCCACCAGGTGTGACGTGCAACGGTGAGTTGCACCGAACGGTGTCACCTCACGAAACGGACAAAATCGTTCGCTACGGGGCACCGAACGGTCTGAGCGGCCGGAACTTGCCGCGTTCGACCTGTTTGCTTTGCCGCCAGGGGTAATCGCCCGTCAGATTGATGTGCTACTGGCTCATGGTCTTGAGCGTATCGACACCCGCGAGGAGATTGTGCGCCGGAATGTGGAATCTGGACGCCTGTTGCCGCAGACAGACACGAATTGTCTGCCGCAGGATTGCTTAGCCGAAGAAAGTACAGAAGAAGACTATTTGAGATGCGATTGCCCTGGCAGTATGGCAGGGCGTATGCGCTACAATGGACGCAACGCAAAGGAGGCCTCACGATGGCAGTCGCAATTGAACCACGATCAATGACGCGCGCGGAGCGCGTCGCGGCGTTGCGCCTGATCGACACAGACATCCACAATGATCTCCCCAGTTTGCAGGAACTAAAGCCGTTCCTCGCGGCGCAGTGGCATCCGTGGCTGGAGAACGGCGGCCCCGGCACAGCAGCGCGCTACTACGCCAACACTGGTTCGGGCCGGATGGACGACGCCGTGCGCGAGGAGGATGGCCTGGCGGCGGGCGACCCGGACTGGGTCGTCCAGCAACTGATGACGAAGTACCGCATCGATATCGGCGTGCTCACCGGCTCGATTATCGGCCTCGGCATCCAGCACAACGGGCGGTTCCAGGCCGCGCTCGCCAGTGCGTACAACGACTGGACGCTGCACAAATGGGTGCACCCGCACGCCTGCTACAAAGGCTCGATCGTCATCGCCCCGCAGAACCCGGACGTGGCGGCGCAGGAGATTCACCGCCTCGGCGGCGACACGGGCATGGTGCAGGTGCTGATGGCGAGCGCGGCGCGCATCCCGTACGGGAACCCGCTCTACTGGCCGATCTACCGCGCCGCCGTGGAGTACGACCTGCCCGTTGCCATCCATGT
>JBBSII010000668.1:0-2649 GCA_038232175.1 Thermomicrobiales bacterium | reverse complement strand
TGAACTTCCCCGCGCTCGAACAGTTGCGCGATGTCTACGACCGCGGGGCGTTCGGGGTGATCCTGATCGGGATGCCGGGGATTGAGAAGCGGCTGGCACGCTACGCCCAGTTCTCCTCGCGCGTCGGGTTCGTGCACCAGTTCCGGCCGCTTTTGATCCAAGAGATGCGCTTCATCCTGACGCACAAATGGCAGGAGCTGGGGCTGACGCTGGCACTGGACGATTTCACCGATGCGGAAGCACTCGCGGCGATGATCCGGATCACGGGTGGGAACTTCCGTCTCGTCCAACGGCTGTGCAGTCAGATCGCGCGGATATTGGAGATCAACGCGCTGCACATGGTGACGGCGGAAGTGCTGGAAACGGCGCGAGAAAGGCTTGTCATCGGACCGCTCGGCTAGGTGTAGTTTACAGATAGTGCATGAACACCATACGATACGGATCGCGGTTGGGGTCTGATCCGTATTGTATGGTGTCGCCGCGTCTCCTGACGCGTTTCGGTGGGGGGTGCGCGATCATGTCGGTGGAGTTGGTACCGGAGCGCGTCGATGCACACGCGCGGGCGCCCGCTCGCTTCGTCGTGGAGCGATGGTTGGCGACCCGCGCGCGGGCGCGTGATCGCATCTTCGGTGTCCATGCAGCCCAGCATGTCGCGGTCTTCGTCTTCTTCTCCCTGCTCGCCCTCTGGTGGCTGCGCCCGCTGTCGTGGCACCTCGCCGATCAGGTCACCAGCAGCGGTGACCCCCTGATCACGGCGTGGCGCTTGGTCTGGCCCGTCCAGTGGCTTACCCAGCGCCCCGCTCCTTTCTGGGACAGCAACGTCCTCTACCCGGCGGCGTCCGCCTACGCCCGGGACGAGCTCACCCTCGGACAGACGCTCTTCGCCGGGCCGATCTACCTGCTGACGCACAATGCCCTGCTGGCACACAACCTGACGATCCTCCTCACCCTCGCGCTCTCCGGTTTCACCACCTACTGGCTCATCTGGCAACTCCTGCACAGTCGGATTGCCGGGGTGCTTGCGGGGATTATCGTCGCATTCGCACCGTACCATCTCGCCCAGGTCGATCACGCCGGACTCTTTGCCGTGCAGTGGTTACCGCTCGTGCTGCTCTTCCTCCACCGCACGCTGCGCTTCCATCGCTGGCGGGATGCCGGTGGGCTCGCGTTGTTCGCGTTCCTGCAGGCGATCACTGCGGGTTATTATGCGTATCTGACCGCGTTCCTCGTGCTCGCCTATCTCGGCTCTGTCGCACTCGCGGAGCGGCGAACCGTGACGCGCCGGGGACTTACCCGCATCGGGGTGGCGCTCGTCGTCGCGCTGGCGCTGCTTGTCCCGATCGCCTTCCCCTTCTGGCGCGTCGCGGCGAATGAGGGCTTCGTCCGGTCTCGCGCCGCCGTGGAGCTCTGGTCAGCCAAGCCGCGCATGTGGCTGGCGGCAACGCCGAATAATCTCCTTTACGGGGGATTCGCCCGGCGCTACGGGCTGACGTGGCCCAACGAGGTCTTCCTCTTCCCCGGTTTGCTCGCCTGCCTGCTCGCCGGTGTCGCCCTCGTCGGGCGGCGGTTGCATTTCCGCACGGCGGCACTCGCGATCGCCCTCAGTGGCTTCGTGCTCGCCCTCGGTCCCGTCCTCAATCTCACACGGGTCGGCGCGGGGCGCATGCCGCTCCCCTACGACCTCCTCTACCGCTTCGTGCCGGGCGTCGACGCGCTCCGGGCGCCCCTGCGCATCGCGCCGCTGGCAATGCTCGGCCTCGCGCTCCTCGCCGCGATCGGTTGGAAGCGCATCGCCATCGGAATGCGTCGTCGCAAACTCCCGCGCATGGCCACCTATGTTGTCGCGTTGATCCTTGTCACTGGGCTGCTCACCGAGTACGCAACGGGGCCGACCGGTGCCATCGCCGTTCCTCAACTCGATCCCAGCTTCACGCCGCTCACGATGTGGCTCGCCGCACAGCCACCGAGCGTGGTCGCGCTGCTGCCGAACCCGCGGGCGGCGGTGGCGATGACGCTGGCGACGACGAACCGACACCGGTTCGTGAACGGCGAAGCGGAGGTGCGCCCCCTCGTCCGCCGGGTACTCTTTCGACGGCTGAGCGCGCTCCCCGATCCGGCGAGCGTGACGACGCTGCAACTGCTCGGCGTCGATCTCGTCGTGCTGGACCGGACGGGGTATAGCGAGGAGGCATGGGAGGCGTTGCCCGGGCGCATCGATGCGTACCAACCAGATCTCACGCTCGCCGCGGATCTGCCCAACGCGCTCGTCTATCGGGTCGCGCCCGCACGGGAACGGTTCTCCGCCCTGCTCGCGGCGATCCCGATCGACGCGCACGTCTACGTGTCGGGCGCGGTCGCGAACGAGGACGAACTGCTCGACCGGGCGCTGCTCGCGCATTTCCTCGTGGGCGCGGGACGGGACCTGCGCGGACCGCTCGACACCGGCTGGATCAGCGACCCACCACCGGCGCCCGACGGCATGCGCGCGGACTTTGGCATCTTCGCAGCGAACGAGGAGCCGCCCGCGACGTATGACCGGGGTCATCCCGTCTGGGTGGATGCGACCGGGGTCATTTATCCGGCGCGGGGCGGGTAGCCTGTGGCGATGCACCCCCACCGATTGCGACAAGGAGCACTGAAGAATTCCGC
>JBBSII010000667.1:0-2653 GCA_038232175.1 Thermomicrobiales bacterium | reverse complement strand
TTCGCGCGGCGCAGGCCGAAGGCGCGCACCCCCTGCGAGATCGTCCCCTCGATCCCTGCGCGCCGGGCATACTCCGCTGCGAAGGTCGCCGTGTCCTGCTCGGCCCGCCGCGCTTGTAACGCCTCGTACTGCGCACGGGGACGGATCGCGATCGACCGGCGTGGGGCTTTGGTGCATTGGGCGCGGCAGGGACAGGGACCACAATCCGCCTTGGCGAAGCGGATATAGATGCTCGCGTTGCCGCGCACGTCGGTGCGTTCGTCCCACTGGATGCTTGCGCATCCGCGGGGGCATCGCGCGCGTCGCCGCTCCCAGTCGATCGCGAAGGCCGCCATGCCGAATCCTTCTTTGGCGCGCGCTTGCCAGCGCTGGTCGCGCCGCGTCGGCCCCAGCAACTCCACCCCGTAGTCGTCGCGGCTCGCCAGGAGCAACTCAGCGTCGAGATAGCCCGTGTCCACGATGTGCAGGTTGGGTAATAGGTCCTTGGCGGCCAGCGCCTGGTGGATCGTCGGCGTGGCGTCGCCATCCGCCGTGGGGCCGGGCGCAGTCTCGACATGCGTGATCAGGCGCGGCAGGTCGTCGTCGCACGTCTCGCTCAGGTGGACCTTGTACCCGGTCCATGAAGTCGTGCGCTTGGTGGCGTAGCGCGCGTCCGGGTCGTAGGGGGAGCTGATCATCCCCGCGGAGGACGGCCGTCCCTGCGCGTCGCCCCGCGCCTCCACCCGCTCGTCCTCACGGAAGAAGCGCTCGATCCAGACCCGCCGCAGGGTCTGGACGGCCGGTACCTCGCGCAGCCACGCGGGCGCGTCGGGTGCGTAGATCGCCTCCATCAGTCGATAGCCGTCAGCAGCGATGGCCTGCGCCAACTCCCGTCGCGCCTCGGGTTTCTCGGGCAGACGGGTCTCATCGACACGGGGGCCGTAGCGGTCGACCCATACCGGATCGCTGTGTGTCCGCAGCCAGTCCGGGGCGGCCACGGCGAGACTATTGAGGGCGGCGCGCATCGTCTCGCCGACGCATTCGAGGCGGTTGACGGCACGAATGGCGGCGAGCACATGCGTCGAATCGGTGCGCTGCTTGCCCCGTGCCTTGAGCAGCTTGTGCGCGCGGAAGTGCTCCAGCAGCAGATCGAGCATCCGCTGCTCGAGGCCGCCGGAGACGAGGCGTGTGCGGAACTCGGAGAGCACCGAGGCGTCGAAGCCGGGATCGTCCAAGGCGAGCGACAAACTGTATTTCCAGTCGATACGGGCACGGACGGCCTCGGCCGCTTGTCGATCGGAGAGGCTCTCGACATACTGCATCACACAAACCAGCGCGAGACGCCAGGGCGACACGACCGGGCGACCACGGGCGGGGAATAACGGCGCGAACGCCTCGTCGGTGAACAGGGTGCCGATCTCGTCACGCATACGCATGAACGGGTTGCCGCGGCGGAACGCGGCACGGGCAATACGGGCGGTCTGCTCGGAAATGGGATCGACGGCGTGTGGGTGCAGCGACATGAAGCTCTCCTTCCGGTTCGCGAGCGGGCGATTGTCTGACTGCATCCTATTACGACAAGAGAAGGGAAAATACCGCGACTACCAATCGTCAGCGATTTGCCAGCGGTATCCGGCTTGGTGATGCAATGCCAGCTGTTGAGTATGCCTTTCGGCTCGAATACATGTCGCGGGGCGAGGTCGCCAAAAGGTGAGGAACCGCGCTGCTGCAAACGGGCACGGGGTATACTTGGGCTAGCGCTGAGATCCCATGTTGCTTCAATGCCTATGTCCGCTGTGCAGAGCGCAGGCCACATCTGCGGAACGCCGCATGGCCGATTGTATCGGCGCATCGGCCTGGCACATCCGTTGGATGATCGCCAGGCCACAACACCGGTTCGCCGGGTGGATGGTGCGGTCGGGACTTGGCGCCGCACCACGCGACGGTGCCCGTCACATGCGAACCGGGCGTTGGTTGCACGAGGCTGCGATTGACGCGATTCGAGGCCCGATGCGTAGCGTCGCGCTTCATCCCCCTGCGCGATGCCGTTGCGCCAGAGTCCCTCGAGTTTAAGATGCAAATCCGCCACTTCGCGCTCCAGCGCGCGCCGCCGCTTGGGTACGCCGGGGGCAGTCCTGGGTGGGGCGAAAGAAGCGACGGGCGTGGATGACGAGGGGAACGCGGCGCCGACAGCGACTGTCGGCAGCATGCGGAAGATAACGGCAGAGGGAGCACGGTGCGACGGGCCGTGGCGACTGGGCGACGACTGCGGGACGTCGGCCCCCGCCGTTCCCACCCTCCGGAGGGGCGGGGCACCGCGCGTTTGGCGACCATGCGGGCACGGCGAACGCGCCGACGCCCACCGTGGGGGTGGGCGTCAGCAAGGAAAGAGTGTGGGAGGAATGTGCGAAGTACCGCCGCAGTATAACTGTGCGGCGGGTGCGGCGCAATACGTCGAGAATTATTGTCGCGGCACCCGTCGGTCGTCCGCTACGTCAATACCTCGTTCGTCGCGCGTGCCAGATCCCTTCTTCCGGAGTGCCGCCGATCACGACCGAACTGCTGGCCTCGCGCGAAGTCATCCGGCGGGCGACGCCGCCGTGATGCTGAAGCCGATGGCGCCATCCCGGAATATACTGGAAATGCCAAACTTGCCCGGCGCGAGGACGTGCCA
>JBBSII010000666.1:0-2660 GCA_038232175.1 Thermomicrobiales bacterium | reverse complement strand
TTCGTGTCGAGCGAGGCGGCGCTGAAGTTCTCGCTGCCGACGAACGCGACCGTCCCGTCCGCGACCATTGTCTTCGTGTGCACGTAGGGCGTCGCGAGCAACCGGACGCCCACCCCGGCGGCGGCGAGTCGCTTGCGCCCGGCGGCGTTGTCGTCGCGCTGCGGGTTGTTCCCGTTCACCGGGGCGATTGAGCCGATGTATCGCACGGCGACGCCGCGCTTCTGGGCGGCGATCAACGCGTCGATGATCGCCGGGTCCTGCATCTCCTCGCTCTCAATCGCGAGCGACTTCGTTGCGCCATTAATCATCGCGAGCAACTTCCGCCGCGCGTCGGCGCTCGCGATCACGAGGTTCGGGTTCGTCGGCGCGTAGGGGGTGCGCGCCCAGTCCGCCTCGAATAACGCGCCCAGCGATTCGACATCCGCCGGGTCGCGATCGACGATGTCCGCCTCGCGGTTGAAGGTGAATGAGGTCCTCGTCAGGTTCTGGGACATGATGAGCGCGGTCGTGCCATCGATGACCGCCATCTTCGCGTGGGTGAGGCGAAAGGCGGGGGTCGTCCACTGCACCTGCACGCCGCCCTCCTGCAAATCGCTGAAGACCGCGCGCTGCATCGTGTTGTTGTTGGCGCAGCACGGGTTCTGCTCGATCAGCACACGCACCGCCACCCCGCGCAGAACGGCGTTCTTCAGCGCGGTGATCACGTCGCGATCCGAGAGCAGGTAGATGATAAGGTTGATGCTCGTCTGGGCGTTATTGAAGGCGTCGAGCACCGGGGCGCGGCCATCGTCCGGCTGGACGAAGAGCGTGATCGCGTTCGGCGGCGCGGCGCGCAGGCGGAGGCGATCAGGGAGCGGGGTGGGCGCGGTCACGGTGGGGAGCGGGGTGGGCGCCGGGGGGGCGGTGACGGCGGGCGTGCTGCCGACAGTTGCCGACCCCGTGCCACACCCAGCGAGCAGCGGCAGGGCGCAGAGCAGCACCGCGATGCGTCGCAGCAGCCGGATCATCCCCTCGTTTCGCTCCGCGATCCTTCTCATTTCGCCGGACTCCGCGCCGTACCTACAGAAACTGCGGGCAAACCATGGCGCGTCTCGCCTGTTCCGCCCGCGTGTCACGATGATGCTCCCCGTCGGAGTTATTATTCCCTCCCTACCGGAGTACGTCAATCGTATGCCAGCAATCCTTGCTCTCCCGTGCATTCCCTCGGACGGCGGGATGACGGAATATTCACACGCTGCGCTTGACAGTGCCGATGCGCCGTACTACTCTGCTCCATAGAGTCGAACGAGGAGGAGCGGATGCATCGGCATGAATTCCCCCGATTCCCGGAGCGTGTGGCGGTCGCGTGGTGGTGCTGACTCCCACGGAGGCGGCGGCCGCGCTTGCGGGCGCGCAGGCCACGATGCGCCGGAGCCGCCGCGTGGCGGTCGGGCGATTCCTGAGCGCGCGGCTGGTGTACTGGGGCATTGCCTGGATGATCGACTACACAGCCCTCCAATTCCTGCCCGGATGGATCGCGCTCCTGATGTGGGTTGTCCTCGTTGCAGGGGCATTCGCCACCCCGAGGCTGGTGGCGTGGTCCGACGCGGGGCGATCGACCGTGATCAGCGGGTGGGAGGGTCAGTTCCGGCGGGCGTGGTGGGTCGTGCTCTTCGGATCGTTCGCTCTCGTGACCATCGTCGTACCCGCGCCCGATTACGTGATCTACCTGCTCCTGGGCGCGCTGTGGGGGATCGCACACCTGCTCTACGCGGTGGTGACGGAGGATCGCCCGCTCGCCTTTCTCGGCGGCGGCATCGTCCTGATCGCGGTCGCGGCGCGCGTGTTCGCGCCGGAGATCGCGCTTCTGCTCTTCGGGCTTCTCGCGGGGGGATGCATGGCCATCTTTGGTGCGCTGCGGACGTGGCAACAATGGTAACGCCGGACGCCGCACATGCGCGCGAGACCGCGACTGGGATGATGCGAGACTCGCTGCTCGCGCCGCTCGATCCGGTGCTCGCGGACGCGACGCGCCTGCGGCTGATGGCCGCGCTGATTGGGCTGCCGGAGCGGGGCCGCATCAGCTTCACCGCGCTCCGCGATCTCCTCGACATGACGGATGGCAACCTTGGGATGCATCTGCGGGTGCTCGTGGAGATGGGGTACGCCGGGGTCGTCAAGGAGCGCGGTGGGCGGCGCATTCAATCATACTACTCCGCAATGCACCAGGGGCACGCGGCGTTCGAGGCGCACGTCGCGGCATTGGAGGCAATCATTGCCGCCGCGCACGGGAATCCCTGAAACCGCACGAAAGGACAGGGGCGAATTGCCCATTTGCGCGACGATGCCCGGTGTGGCGCGCGGCGCCCCTCGCATGGAGGGCGGCATGATGCGCGGGAAAGGGACGAAAGCATGGCAACACTGGCACCGGTGATGACGGAGACGGTCGTGGAAGCGAAGGACTTGCACAAGACCTTCGGGGAGCGCGAGGCGGTCGGCGGCGTCAGCCTGACGATCCGCAGCGGCGAGATTTTCGGCCTCCTCGGGCCGAACGGGGCGGGCAAGAGCACGACGATCAATATGCTCGCGACGTACCTCAAGCCGACGAGCGGCACGGCGACGATCGCGGGGATGTCCGTCACGGCGGGGTCGCGCGTCAAGCGGGTGATCGGCGTCGTGCC
>JBBSII010000665.1:0-2683 GCA_038232175.1 Thermomicrobiales bacterium | reverse complement strand
TGACGAGGAGCGGCCGCAACTCCGCCCAGAGCGCATCGTCAACTTCCCAGATCGTCGGATCGTCTTTGGAGTGCTCATCAGTCGGGGCAGCAATCGTTTTCTTCATTCCCCCATGCTACCACTTCTCGGATAGGCTCTAAGCGTCACCTATCTCGTCTCGCTCATGGACCGGCCCGCACTATGGGCCGGTCTTTTTGAACCGCGAAGGCGCGAAGAGCGCGAAGGGGAAAGAGAAATAGAGAATCTTCTTTCTTCTCCTCTCTTCTTCGCGTCCTTCGCGCCTTCGCGGTTCAATTCTCTCTCCCGACATATACCCTTTGCTCCGCAGATGTGCTACTATCCACAGTGTACGTACATAATCGGCACGCGATGAGGAGATTAAGGGAGGGGACGATGCCACGCCGCGCGATACGGGTACTCCCCACGTTGGATGAAGAGTTGCATCTGACGCGCGACGGTCACGGCCCGATCGCGGGCGTCGATGAGGTCGGGCGGGGTGCGTGGGCGGGGCCGCTCGTCGCGGCGGCGGTCGTCCTGCCGCCCGTCTTCTCCGCGCCGCTCGCGGAGGAACTGCTCGCGCGGCTGACCGATGTGCGCGACTCGAAGACGTGCGCGCCGGATGAGCGGACGCTGCTCGCTGCGACGATCCGCGCGGTCGCGAGCGGCGTCGGCATCGGCTCCGTCACGCCGGACGAACTGGATCGCTACGGCCTGACAGTCGGCAACCGGCTGGCGATGCGCCGCGCGGTGGAGGCGTTGCCGTGGACGCCCGGCTACCTCCTGCTCGACTGGGTGCGCCTGCCGGATGTGCGCATCCCGCAGCGGGCCTTCGCGCGCGGGGACGCGACGAGCCTCTCGATTGCGGCGGCGAGCATCGTCGCGAAGGTGGAGCGGGACGCGCAGATGGCGGCGCTGGACGCCGTGTACCCCGGTTATGCGTTCGGTCGACACAAGGGGTACGGCACCGTCGTCCATCGCGCCGCCCTCCGCGAGCACGGCCCCTCACCGGTACACCGATACCGCTTCGCGCCCGTCCATGCCGCCGCTGTCGCCATGCGCACCTACCCACTCTCCGCCGAGACGATGGACGCGCCCGCGACGGGTATCAGCGGCATCGCGGCGCGGTGAGCAAATCTCCCACACGGAACGCGGCGGTCGGCGCGAGCGGCGAGCGGATCGCCGCGCTGCTGCTCGAGAATGCGGGGTGCCGGATCATCGCGCGCAACTGGCACTGCCGGGGCGGCGAGCTTGATCTCGTCGCGCTCGACGGTGAAATTTTGGTCTGCGTCGAGGTTCGTGTGCGCACCGAGGCGGGGCACGGCACGGCGGCGGAGTCGGTCATCGGCACGAAGACGAAGCGTCTCCTCCACGCCGTCGCCGCTTTCATCGACGCCCACCCGGAGCATGCCGACCGTTTCGTCCGCATCGATGTCGTCGCCATCACGCTCGACCGCGCCGGGCGCGCCGTCGAAACGCTCCACCTCCGCGACGCGATTGGCGAGTCGTGAGGAATGCGCATGGATAGTGACGCCGCACTGCCCGTCATTGGTCGCCGCATCGCGGTGATCGGCATGACGGCGTCGGGGAAATCGACGCTCGCGAAGCAACTGGCGCGGCTACTCGGCGTGCCGCACATCGAACTCGATGGCATCGTGCACGGCCCGAATTGGGTCGATCTGCCGAACGAGGAGTTCCACGCGCGCACGGCGGACGCGCTGAGTGGCGACGGCTGGGTGGTGGACGGCAACTACGCCGCCGTGCGCGACCTGACCATCGGGCAAGCGGAGACTGTCGTCTGGCTTGATTATCCGATTAGCATCCCGCTCTGGCGCGTTGTCCCGCGCACTGTGCGACGGATCATCCGGCATGAAGAACTCTGGAACGGCAACCGGGAGACATGGCACGGCGCACTCTTCGGCTGCGATTCGCTCGTTGTCTGGATACTGAAGATGCACCACAAGCGGCGGCGCGAGTTCGCCGCCCTCTTCAGCGCGCCGGAGCACGCGCACCGCACCCTCATCCGTCTCCGCTCCCCGCGTGCCACCGCCCGCTGGCTCGCGAGTCTGACGCCGCGCTAACGCTCAATGCGCGTGCGGGTCCTTCGGCACGATAAGGTGCACAGGCCCCGCGTCTGGCGCGTCCTCCGGCTCGATGATCTGCAACTTGCCGTTGAGGCGTTGCACCCACGGCACGGGCCAGCCGCCGTTCTTCTCGGTGAGCAGTCGCAGTTGCTCCTCCAGTGGCGGCACGTCGTACTGGGCGCGCTCGGCGTCGGAGACTGCGGGGTCGATCTCGTAGATCGCGAAGCCGTGCGTGCCGATGCGGACGTACTGCGTGCCGTATTGCTGCGCCTTGCCGAGCGCGACGAGCCAGCGGTCCATCGTCGCGGCGAAGAGCCAGCGCGCGGGTCGGGAGCCGCGCGTCACCGCCTCCGCCGCGAAGTCGTGCGCGCGGCGGAACTCCTCCGGTAGCGTGCCGTGCTGGAGCAGGTAGGCGGCGTAGTAGAAATCGTCCGCGCTCTGAAGTGTCCCGTCCGCCGCGAGGATCTCCAGTCGCTGCCGCCGCTCGTAATCGTGCAGGTTCAGCTCCGGCTGCGTCATCGTCCGCGCCGCCACCGCCCGCCGGTCCGCCTGATCCGCCTCGAACATCACCCGCAACTCGTTGTGATACCTACCCATCATGG
>JBBSII010000664.1:0-2693 GCA_038232175.1 Thermomicrobiales bacterium | reverse complement strand
GCTCCTCGCATCGCCGCGCGTGATTCGGCGAACACCTTTTGTCATCGTTTCGGGTGAGCCGTGCTTACTTGGCCATCTATCTCATTCTCCGGATTGTCGAGGTAGCGGTAGAGCGTCGCCCGCGAGACGCCGAGACTCGTGCAGATCTCCGCGATGGAGTGGCTGTGGTCGGCGTAGAGACCCCGCGCCATCGCCACCTTCGTCGGGGTGTCCAGCTTCTTCGGCCTGCACTAGGCCACATGATGCTGCACGGATATTGGCAATCAGGCAGGCAAGCCACTATACTCCTCCACTCGACATAACGCTGGGATGACGGAGACGCGCACTTCGTGCCCCCTCGCCATCCCTGATCGGAGGGTGGACGGCGATGAGGTACCGGCAGCGTATCGAACTGACCGACGACTGGCAGCAACTCGATCTGCTCGTCCGCTTCCCGGAACAACACACCTACGAACTGATCCGGCCGGTCGTCCTCTTCGGTCATTCGCCTGCCGAACGCGCCCGTCTGACCGGCGCACCGCAACGCACCTTGTATCGGCAGGCGGCGCGCGTCGAGCGCGAGGGAATGGCCAGCCTGTTCGGGCCACCGAAAGTGGAACGGCATCGCACCCTGCCCGACGAAATCCAACGCGCGATCCTCGTGCTCAAAGCCGAGCATCCCGCCTTCCATCCCCATGAGATCGCGAAGATCTGCGGCGTCCAATTCGGGCGGCGTCCGAGCCATCACACGGTGCGGCGCATCCTCGCCGAGGACCCCCTGCCCACCCTCGTCGGGCGCCGGTTCCCGCCCTATCACCGGATCGCCGACCCCGCCGCGCGGCGGCACGCGATACTGACGTTACACGGCGAGGGATGGACAGTCACGAGCATCGCCGCCTATCTGCAGGTCACGCGGCACACCGTCCATGACACCTTGCAGCGCTGGATCGCGGAAGGGTTGCCGGGGATGGCGGACAAGAGCCACGCCCGCACCGACGGCGTGCGCACGGTCGATCTTCCCGCGATCGCCGCGATCAAACGGTTGCAGGAGAATCCCGAACTCGGTGCCTGGCGGATGCACGCGGCACTCAAACAGCAGGGGATCGAGTTGAGCCCGCGTACGTGTGGCCGGATTATGGCGCGCAATCGGAAGTTGTATGGGCTGGCGAAACCGACGCGCGCCCCGCACACGAAGACGCCGCAGCCCTTCGCGGCGGTGCGTCGGCATCAATACTGGAGCGTGGATATTCGGCATCTCGACATGGCGAACATCGGCATGAAGGTCTACTGCGTCTCCATTTTGGAGAACTACAGCCGCGCGATCCTCGCCAGCGGCCTCTTCCCGACGCAGGATCTCTCTTCCTATTTAATGATGCTCTACGCGGCGATCCGGCAACACGGGGTGCCGGAGACACTCGTCAGCGACAGCGGCGCGGTCTTCGTCACGGCCAAGCAAGCCAAGACCATCTATGCCGCGCTGGGGATCGAGAAGCGGGAGATCGAGCGGGGGAAGCCGTGGCAGAATTACATCGAGACGACCTTCAAGATCCAGCGGCGGATGGCGGACTGGCATTTCGCCAAGGCGACGACGTGGGCCGGGTTGCTCGCGGTGCATGACCAGTGGGTCGTCAATCTCAACTACCAAGTCCATTGGGCCCATCAGGAGCGCGATGACGATCGGCGCACACCGCGCGATGTCCTCGCTTGGTATACCGGGCGGCAGGTAACGCCAGAGGAGTTGCACCGCCTCTTCTACCGCACGCGCTTCGGCCGGAAGCTCGACAAGATGGGCTATGTGCGCTTCCGCCATTGGCGAGTCTACGGCGAACGCGGATTAGCACGGGAGCGGGCAGCGGTCTGGCTGTATGGAGAGAGCCTGACGTTGGAGTTCGCGGACGAGCCGCTGGCGCAGTACAAGGTGCGGTATCAACCGGACAAGGCGCATCTGCTGGCGGTCGAGGAGCCGAGGGTCTTCGAGACGCCGTATCAGTCGCCGCAGTTACCGTTGTGGGAGCTGAGCGACGCGGAATGGCTGAAGGTGATGCGTCGGCCGGACTATGCGCCCCGGGCTACCCGGCAGGAGACGGTCGCACAGCCGACCCTCTTCGGGCTTGAGGTGGGATGAGGGGAGGCGGCGCGCCGTTTGACAGCCCTCACTGCCGGTATGTGTGCAGCATCATGTGGCCTAGTTCATAATCCTTGCCCAATGTCCGGACGCCACGAAGGTGATGGGCTACGGGAACAAGGCGGGCACGACGGGCTGGAAGAGCATGGGCCGCTTCGTCCGGGAAGGAGAGAAGGGGATCACGATCATCCGGCCGATGCACCGGACGATCCGCGACGAGGAAGACGACGCGGGGGAGCCGGTCCGGGTGCTCAAAGGCTTCACGACAGCGACCGTTTTCGATGTCCGCCAGACGGAGGGGAAGCCCCTGCCGCACGAGCCGCGCCCGGTGGACCTGACGCAGGACGAAGTGATGCGCTCCCTCGATTTGAAAGTCAAACTCCTCCGCTTCCTCGACGAGCGGCAGGTGCGAATCGTCCGCGACCACGCGGGGACGCAGCGGGGCTCCTGGAACCCGGACACGCGGGCGATCGGCATCCGCGCCGATCTGACGGGGGTGCAGGAGCTGAAGACCCTGACCCACGAAGCGGCACACATGCTCGCGGACCACCGCCGCGACGGTGTGGCCATGGCCGACGCGGAGACGGTG
>JBBSII010000663.1:0-2699 GCA_038232175.1 Thermomicrobiales bacterium | reverse complement strand
GTCTATTCGCTGACGCACACGATCAAGGTCGCGCCGTACGACCGACCGGAGGACATGCGCGAGGAGAACGACCCGGCAGAGGTCTGGGCGAACCCACCACCCGGCATTACGGTCCGCAACCCGACCTTCGACCGCACACCGGCGTCGCAGATTACGGTGCTGACCGAGCGCGGTATCCTCAACGATGCGCTCCGGGCGGCGGTTGTCGCCGAACACCGCGTGGCGTGGGAAACGCTCGGCTTGGATACGCAGTATCGTGGGATGACCGAAGGAGAGATGCGATGAAACTGCGCGCGATCACGATTCCGGCACTTGACGCCCCATCCGGTTCCGACGAAGCGCCCGCCGCCTTTGCAAAAGGGGGGCTGTACGAGGGGCTGCGCGAGAATGGCGTCGAACTGACCGGTCCGGTCGCGGTGCTGACGCCCGACGCCGCGACGCGGAGCGAGGATGCCGTGACGAATATCGCCCATCTCGGGGCGAACCTCGCGGCGGCGGTCGCAACAGCGCTGCGCGATGAGGGCAACGCGCTCGTCATCGGCAGCAACTGCAACGCGCTCGTTGGCGTGCTCGCGGGCTTCGAGCGGGTCTTCGGCGCGACGGCGCGCATCGGCCTCGTCTGGTTCGACGCGCACGGCGACTTCAACACCCCGAAGACGACGCTCTCCGGCATGATCGGTGGGATGCCCGTCGCGGTCTCGGCGGGGGTGGCCTTCCCACACTGGCGACAGATCACGGGCCTCGACGCGCCGCTCCCGACGGATCGCATCGTGATGGTCGATGTGCGCAACCTCGACCCGAAGGAGCGCACGCTGATTGAGGCGACCGATGTGACCGTCGCTGCCATCGAACCGGGTCGCCCCGGCGCGGATCTGCAACGATCCATCGACCGCCTCGCCGCGACGTGCGATGTCATCTACCTCCACATCGATGAGGACGTGCTCGATGCCCGCTACGTACCGAACCACAACACCGTCGAGCCAAACGGCCCGGACATGGAGGCCACCCTGAACGCGATCCGCGTCGTGCTACGTACCGGCAAGGTGCGCGGGTATGGCCTCGTCTCAGTTAATGTCCGGGGCGTGGGGGGCAAGGAGAGCCTCGACGCCGGGATGGAACTGCTCACCACCGGTGTCACGGAATGGAGCCGGGGGAGTGCAAAGGCCCGATGAGTGCTTCGATTGTCGTTTAAGTATTCTTATGCGACAAATGCAAGAGACAAAGCGGGAACCGCGTGACCAATGCGCTGTACACGGAACATAAGTGCCTGAAGTCGTGTACCATGAGTGCCCTCGGGTATCTGGTCGCGTGGAGATGATGGCATGAATCGTTGGGCGAAGTATCTGCTCGTGGTCGGGATCGTCATTCTCCTGCTCCTGCTCACGCGCCAGCTGCTGGCGCCGTTTGTTCTCGCAATCGCCACCGCGTACCTCGTTGGCCCGCTGGTCGATCGCGCGCAGCGGATGTCCCGGTTACCGCGCGTGCTGGTAGTCGCGCTCTTCTACCTCGTCTTCGTTGGCACGCTGACGCTCGCCATCGCCCTCATCGAGCCGGAGTTGACGCGGCAGACGACTGGGCAAAACGGCCTGTTCAAGTCCGGTGGCAGCGTCGCCGATACCGTGCTGGACCGCGTCTCGAAGAACGCGCAGATCGTCGATCTCCTGCGCCGCACGGGTGTCGATATCGTGCAGTTCGACGACCCGCGCTACCTGGAGAAGAAAGCGATCGTCTCCCGCCGCCTGCAATCGGAGATCGACCGCGCGACGCAGCCGGGGCAGGTGCGGGAGGTGGCGCAGACGACTTTCGGTGTGTTACTGAAGATCGTTATCTGGTTCTTCGCGACCTTCTATCTCCTGCTGAACGGGCGGCAATCCGTCAACTACCTCTACCGATTCGTGCCCGAGGAACGCATCCCGCAGGTGCGGATAGTGGCGGCGCGCATTCATATCGTCCTCGGACGCTACTTGCGCGGGCAGCTCTACCTCGTCCTCATCGTCTCCGTCGCGTCCTACATCGTGCTACGCATCTTCAAGGTGCCGTACGCCTTCCCAATTGCGATTGGCACGGGCGTTCTGGAGATCGTGCCGTTCGTCGGGCCAATCCTCGCGGGAACAATCGCTGGCCTCGTAGCCCTCTCCACCGTCGGTGTCGGCCCGATGATCGCCGTACTCATCGCGTACCTCGTGATCCGGCAGATCGAAGATCAGATCATCGTGCCGCAGGTCATCGGGCGCGTCGTGCATCTCGACCCCGTTGTGACGATCTTTGCTGTCCTCGCGGGCGAGCACCTCGCAGGCGTGATCGGCGTCCTCCTCGCCGTGCCGCTCGCCGCCGCCACGCGCGTCATCATCGACGAACTCTTCCCGCCCAAGGTAGTCGGTGATGAACCCTCCGCGCTCACCGAGGTCGCTGTCGCAGGGACGGGCTTACCGAACGACCCGGAGCGCCCGGAGGAACGGCGGCTTCTCCGTCGCGGCGGGACATCTCGCGTTGGCCCCGATACTGGGGAGCGCAAATAGATGGCGATTGTTGGTGGAAATACTTCACAGAGTTTACGATGTTTGTGTTTTAAGGATATATATGTCGCATTTACGTCGCTCTCTCCTCAATGATGCGGTATGACGCCCTCGTCATCGGCAGCGGCCCGAACTGTCTTGCCGCCGCGATCACGCTCGCCGAGCAGGGTCGATCTGTGCTCG
>JBBSII010000662.1:0-2703 GCA_038232175.1 Thermomicrobiales bacterium | reverse complement strand
GATGGCGTGACGGTTGACGGGACCCGCTACCCGCCGCCGCACGCCGACGCGCTCGCCGCGCTCCGGCGCGTGCCACCGGATCTTGACCGCGCCCTCGCGCAGGTGACGACGCTCCGGTCCACGCTCGTGGGCGGCGGGAATGGCACGCCCGACCCGCAGGCCCGCCAGAAACTGGACAACATCCTGAGCGACCGCGCCTTCCGCGAGCCGGAGCCGAACGCCGCACAGAAGCAGGTCACCCGGTTGCGCGACTGGATCGGCGGGCAAGTGCGCCGGTTGTTCCAGCCCGCGCGCCGCATCCCGCAGCCGAAGGCGCCCGATACGGTGCCGGGGGCGAACACCGCCTCCAGACTCCTCGCCCTGCTCGCCTCGCCGCTCGTCGTGCTGCTGCTCGCGCTGATCGCGATTGCCGTCATCGCCGTCCTCGTGGTGCGCTATCGTCGTCGGCGGGCGAAGCGGCGCACCGACGACGCGGAAGCGCCGCCACGCACGGCGGCGGAATGGCGGGAAGTGGCGGACGCGCTCGCCGCGCGCGGCGACCACCGCGCCGCCCTCCGCGCACTTTTCCTCGGCACACTGACGGAGCTGGACGAGCGGCGGCTCGTCGCCTTTGACCCCGCGCTGACGGACCGCGAGTATCTGCGGGAAGCGCAACGGCAGCAGCGATGGCTTGCGGAGCCGTTGCGCCCGTTCGTGCGCCTCGTGGAGGCGGTCGTCTACGCCGACGCACCGTGCGGCGCGGCGGAATACGCGCGGGCGCGGGCGATCGTGGACAGCGTGCACCAACTGATCGCCGGGCCGCAGGGCGTGGCGGCATGAGGAGGCTGCCCCGGCGCGTCTGGCTCCTGATCGCGGTCGGTGTCGTGCTGCTCGTCGGGACGCTCGTCGGGCAACTGGCGACGCTGGTGTCGAACGCGAGCACCCTCCCGCGCGGGACGACGCTCTCCGCCGCGCCGAAGGGGAGCCTCGCACTCTCGCAGTGGCTGGAGGCGGAAGGGTTCGGCGTGGAGCGCGTGCGGGAGTTCCCGTTCACGGGGGACGATCTCGCCGCGCTCTTCGTCATCACGCCGCGCATCAAGGAGATCACCGAGGACGACGCGGCGGACATCGCGGGCTACGTCGAGCGCGGCGGCACGCTCTTCCTCGTCACGGACGGTGCGGACAAGTCGTACACCCTCCTCGCCACGCTCGATCTCGCCGTCGTGTCTGGGAAGGCGGATACCGGCGCGACGGCGACCCCCGACGGGCCGTCGCTCGCCCGCCCGCGCGTCTCGACCATCGCGCTCCAATCCGACGCGACGGTGCGCCCCACCATGCAAGCCGACCCGCGCTTCCTCGCCCGCGCGTCGTCGGAGAATGGCGCGGTCGTCGCGACGCTGACCCGTGGCACGGGGCGCGTGCATGTCGTCACGGGGCCGTATGCGCTCTCCAACGCCGGTTTGCCGGAGGCGGACAACCTCGCGCTCGTGCAGAACCTGATCGCCGGGCTGCCCGCCGGGGCGCGGGTCGGCTTCGACGAGTACCACCACGGCTACGGCCTCGGGACCAGCATCGCGGACCTCGCGCTGCGTTCGCCGTGGGGCTGGACACTCCTCTATCTCGCGGGGCTGCTGCTCGTCGTGGCATTCGTGCAGGGGCGGCGGTTCGGGCGGCCCCTGCCCGCGCCGCCCGTCCCGCCCAAAGCGCCCGCAGAGTTCGCCCGCGCGCTGGGGAGCCGGTGGCGCGAGGGGAAGCAGCGCGCCTTCGCCCAGGCGCATGTCGCCACGACGCTGAAGCGCGACCTCGCCACCCCGTTCGGCATCGACCCCGCCGCCGATGACGCCGCGTTCCTCGCCGCGCTTCACGCCTGCCGCCCCGACCTTGCCGCCACCTGCGCCCCGCTCCTTACCAATCTCCACACCAACGCGAAGGACGATGCCGCGTTCGTCGCCCTTGTGCAGCAGGCTGAAGCATTACGTCGTGCCGCGCGCGAGCGGCAGCCGAGCGCGGCGATAGCCGCCGCCTAAATCGCGCATCGTTGGGGATCGCTCGTTGCTCAAAAATGGTACCTCCTGCTAACCGGGATCGGAATCGGAAATGGTTTCGTCCCGGCCCGTGGGGGTCAGTCGTTTGACCTGCGGAAAGGTCCCCGCGACCGCCGCCACGAATCGCCCGTCATCGGTCCAGTATTCGAGGCCCAGCCGCTCGGCAAGCGCGAGGTAGTGCGCGTCGTATGATTGCTTTTGGCGCGTCTGATGGGCGATTTCGAGGGCACGCCTCCCATCGGCGATCTGTTCGGGGAGCGTCGTGACGAACAGCAGCGCATCATCGTATGCGTCCAAAGCGCCCGCGTGCGAGATTTTTCCATCCGCCGCTCTCCGGTGAAGGATTGTGGCGATCTCACACGCGAGCCATGACGGGGCAACGGGCGTGATGTCCGCCACCAACCATGCCTCGAGGAGCGCGAGGGCGTCCGCACTGCCTTCCTCCTCGAGCACCCATTTAATGGCGACACTCGCGTCAACGACGACGCTATTCATCGTTAGTGCCGCCCCTCACGTAGCGCGCGCAGGAGGTCTGTCGAGTTCTCCAGTCTCGTGCCACTCGTCCGCGCATGGGCGCGTTCCCGAAGTTTGGCGATAGCGGCGGCGGGATCGTCCGACCCGGCCCACTCGCGCCATGCGGGGCGTGGGGAGGGGGAGAATGATGCGCCCGCTCCATCAT
>JBBSII010000661.1:0-2718 GCA_038232175.1 Thermomicrobiales bacterium | reverse complement strand
CGCCTCGCCGATGATTGAGGCGAACTGGCAGCAGGCGGAGCGCGTGCAGCCGAACTTCTGGGGGCCGCTCGCGACCGCGCGCGACGGTCAGATGGAGGCATATAAGGAAGCGCCTGGCGGGAAACGGACCGTTCAATACTTCGACAAGGCGCGCATGGAGCAGTTCGACCCGAATGCGCGTGTCACAACTGGCTTGCTCACGGTGGAACTCAAGAGCGGCAAGGTTCAGCTCGGGGACGGCACCTTCGAGACGCGCAGCCCCGCGCAGATCAACATGGCCGGTGACCCCGGTGGGAACGGGCTGACATACGCCGACCTCGCCAAACTGAACGAAAAGTACGACAACGCCCCCACTACGCCGAGCGCGTGGGTCTACGGGAGCGACCGCACCTTCCACGCCCTAACGAACGACGAGGGGCGACAGTACGCGGCGCAGTTCGACGCGCCCTCCGGCGACACATTCGTCTATCAGCAGGACCCGTCGGGGCGCTTCGGGCAGTTCGTCTACGCGCCGTTTGTCGATTTCATCAACCGCCTGACCGCCGCGAGCATCCCCGTCGAGCAGACGCCGGGGTACGCGATCTCCCCCGTGATGGTCGCACAGGTGTCGATCGGTGGGAAGGCAACGACCGTCTTCGTGCAGGCGTTCGAGCGGCGTGTGTTGACATACAACCCGAATAACCCTGCCGCATTCCGCGTCGAGTTCGGCAACATCGGCCAGCATTACTATGGCTGGCGGTACGGCGGGTAGTGGGCTCATACCCATCCTCTATCTCCGGTCTTGGGAGGGGCAGAGGGTGGGCTATTCGTCCGTCGCGGCCTTGAATGTGACCGTGAAGACGCTGCCGACATCCACCGTGCTTTCGAGCGCGATGGCGCCGCCCATCATTTGCACCAGTTGCCGCGCCACCGCAAGTCCGACGCCCGCGCCCGCCTGGGTGCACGTGTACTCCGTTTCGATGCGCTCGAACGGCTCGAAGATGCGTGCGGCATGCTCCGGCGCGATGCCGATGCCCGTGTCGCGCACAGCGATAGCGACCATGCCACCGGTCGTGGTCGTTTCGACGGTGATGGAGCCGCCCGCCGGGGTGAACTTGTAGGCGTTGACGAGGAGGTTGAGCACCACCTGCTCCAGCCGCGCGGTGTTCGCGTGGATGTGCGGCAAGTTGGCGGGGGACGAGACGGTGAACCGCAGCCCCTTGCTGCCCATGAGCGCCTGTACCGCCCGCTCGCACCACTGCACAACAGTCGTCACGTCCACGCGCTCCGGCACGACGGTCAGGCGGCCCGCGCCGATCTGCACGATATCGAGCAGGTCGTTCACCTGCGTCAGCAGAAGGCCACCGCTCGCGACGATGTCCTCTGCCATCCCGCGCCGCGCCGCTGCGCCAATCGAGTCGTTCTCCACGATGATGTGCGCGAAGCCAAGGATCGCGGTCAGCGGCGTCCGCAGCTCGTGCGAGACGGTCGCGAGAAATTCATCCTTCTGCCGGGCCGCCGCTTCGAGCACGGCCAATCGCTCCCGCACCGCCTGGAGCGTGCGGATGTGGGCGATCCGCGCCCCTGCCTGCGCGGTGGCCCGTTCGAGCGTCGCGAGGGCGGTCGCATCCATCGCCGGGGTCGCGCTGCGTGCGGCGGCGTAGAGTACGCCGACCGGCTCACCATCGGCGTGCATGGGCACGGAGGCGAGCGTGTGGTAGCCCCGCGCCACAGTCGTCGTGGTCAGCGGCACTTCGCGCAGAGACTGCACGCGGGGTGCGGCGGCGTGTGGCATTCCCTCAGGCGCGATGCCTGGGAAGCCGCTCGCGCACGCGGCGAAGAGCGCGGCCATCGCGCCACCACTTTCCGGCGTGCGGGACGCATACGCGACGAGTTCGCCGCCCGTCGCACCGTGGGCGACGACTCCGGCGCAATCCGCCCATGTGGCGGTTAGTTCCGCCAGCCCCTGCAAGATCGCGGCTCCATCCGTAGCTGCGCCACATGCCTCCGCGACCGCCGCAATATACGCCGCATCCCGCGCGCGCCGCTGCTCATCGGCGACGCGGCGCACATGCTCGTGCTCGCGTGCCCGGTACACCGAAACATCCGTGAGCGTCAGTACGGAACCGACAATCGCCCCATCCATCCGCCACGGCGCGGCGGAAAGGAGTATCGGGAGTGTTTGTCCCTCCCGATGGCGATACTCGACCTCGATATTCGTGATCGTCTCGCCCGCGATGACCCGCGCGTGGAAGCAAGCGAAACGCTCATCTTCCTCCGGTGGCACGGTGGGGAGCCGCGTGCCGGTCACTTCCCGCGCGGCGTACCCGAAGAGCGTTTCCGCGCCTCGGTTCCATCCCATCACGGTGCCGGATGCGTCGATGTGGATCAGTGGCCCCACACCTGTGTTTGTGTCGAGTGTCGCTTCCTCGGTATGTGTCGCTGGTGCGGTGAATGACTCTCGCGCCCCCGCATGATGAGGACCCTGCGAATCTCGCGCGGGGTCGCCGGAGATGGCCTCTCGCTTGTGCATCGTCGGTGCGTGTCGCGTTTTGTCATGATTGTGAAGCGGAGAAGGCTCCCGCCAGATCGTATCCGTTGCCATCGTCACTCCCACATACGTCGTACGAAAGATGCTCCAAGGATGCGCGGTGCGTGATGCACTCGCTCCTGCCCCTTCCACCCGAGACCGCACGCACGCACGTTCGTCGGTGGGCCTGCGTCCAGCGTGCGCTGTTG
>JBBSII010000660.1:0-2735 GCA_038232175.1 Thermomicrobiales bacterium | reverse complement strand
GTAAGTCGTGCGCTCGCGTCGATGCCAGGGACGAAAAGCAGGCAATCGGACGAGAAACACGACACCCGTCGTAAACTGCAGTGCCTGTGAGGCGTGACCCCCTAAACGACAAAGAGCGCCGAAGAATATCGCCATTTACTGATCAAAGTGACACTCGGAGGGGAGTGATTGGGGATTAGGATGCCCGATTTTATCCCCGGCCTGCAACTGAGCGAGGCGTTCTATCGGGAGGCAGTCGCGCTGATCCTCGACGTGGCGTTTCCGGGGTTGGCCTATGCCGCCGCGCTGATTGGGAACGGCTCGGACGTGCTCGGCTACGACACGGCGCGCTCCACCGATCACGGCTGGGGGCCGCGCTGCTGGCTCTTCCTACCCGATTCCGCATATGAGACAGACCAATCCGCGATTGACGCAACGCTGCGGGAGCGATTACCGCAGACGTTCCGAGGCTATCCGACCCGTTTCTCGCGTGGCACGGACGGCGTGTTGCTGCCGGAACGTCCGATTCAGCACCACGTTCTAATCGCGTCGCTGCCGAGATTCTTCGTCCGACACCTCGGCTTCGATCCGATGGCGGAGATGACAGCAGTGGACTGGCTCGCCTGCCCGCAGCAGGAACTCATCGAGGTGACGCGCGGCGCGGTCTTCCACGATGGTTTCGGCGTGCTGACGGCAGCGCGGCAGCGGCTCGCCTACTACCCGGACGAAATCTGGCGCACGCTGCTCGCGGCGCAATGGCAGCGGATTTCGCAAGAAGAGGCGTTCGTCGGGCGATGCGGCGAGGTCGGGGATGAATTGGGGTCGGCGGTCGTCGCGGCACGGCTGGTGCGCGAGATCATGCGCCTCTGCTTCCTGATGGAGCGGCAATACGCGCCGTACAGCAAGTGGCTCGGCACGGCCTTTGCCCCCCTCGCCTGCGGGCCCGCGCTCGCGCCGGTTCTGCGCGACGTTCTTCATGCAACGACGTGGCAAGCCCGCCAACAACCGCTCGGCGTCGCCTACGAAACCGTCGCGCAAATGCACAATGCCCTCGGTATCACCGCGCCGCTCGACCCACGCACCGGGCACTACCACGGTCGCCCGTTCAAGGAGCAGGAGGGCCGCCCCTTCACGGTCATCCATGCCGAGCGTTTCGCCGCCGCCATTCGTCAGACCATCGCGGACGACATGCTGCGCGGCGCCGCGTCGTCTATTGGCGGCATCGACCAGTGGGTGGACAACACCGATGTTACGACCCATTCAGGTCGCATCGCACAGTTAAGATCCCTCTATACCGAGTAACCTGACGGGTAGGGACGATGGCGGATTATCCCCTCCCCTCTTCATCGCGATCAGATTGAGAAAGATGGCAGGTCTTGTCCGCGATGGAGAGGGGAGGAGGTGAGGAAAATCAGGCGCAGACCGCCGCGTCGGCACGCCAGCGGTTGAAGGCGGGGTTTTCCTCCGCCGCGAGCGCGGTGCGCACCGCGAGCCAGTTGCGCGCCCAGACCGCCGGGTCGCGCACGACCGATTCCGGGTACGCCTCCGAGCGCGCGATGAATCCCGCGCGCTCGAACGCGGGCCGACCCGTCGGCTGCCCAATCGGTTGGAAGCGCAGGTCGAAACTGATGCGCACCTGATCGGGCGTGACATTGTCGAGCGAGCTGTGCACGGTGCGCTGCGTCATCAGGAGGACGCTGCCGGGCTTCATCGGCAGCGGCGTCTGCTCCCCCGGCGGTAATACTTTGTCGGGGATCGCCAGCCCGCCCAGCCCGCCGGGGCAGTGATCGAAGAGCAGGCTGCCGTGGCTGCGCGGGATGACCTGCATGCAGCCATTCTCAATCGTCGCCTCGTTGAAGGGCATCCAGACGGTGAGGATGTTCGCCTCGTCCGCCTCTGGCATCAGCACGCCGTTGTCCTGATGCCACGGGATTTTGGCGATCAGCCCATTGGAGGGGTCGGCGACGGCGCGCTTCGGCAACTTCATGCGCGTGTGCTGCACAGGGCAGGAGAAAATCTCCGGGCCAACGACGCTCTCGACGACATCGAGGAGACGCGGGCTGGTGAGCATCCGGAACATCGCGGGGCCGGTGTAGATCGGTGTGTCGTGCGTGACGCCGCTTTGCGGGAGGGAGAAATCGAAGTGCTGCGACAGAACCCGCCCGCTCTCCGCGCAAATCTCCGTGATCCGCGCCGCGAACGGGAGGTCTTCGTATTTCGACGTGATCGCGCCATCGGCGTACAATTCGTCCGCGATGCCATCGAGGATCGCGCGGTACTCGTCCATGACCGGCGCGAAGTCCCGCGCGGGGTCGAGCACATTTTCGACGACGAGATACCCCTCGTCCGCAAACTGCTGCAATTGCGTGGCACTCAATCCGGTCATCGCGGCCTCCTTGATTCCTCTACTGTCCATTCGCTGCGGCACCCTGCCGACACGACGCCCTAGAAAACCGCCGTGTACGAGTGCACCTCGCCCATCGCGCCGGAGTCGCCCGCGTTCGCGTGGGAGCGGCGGAAGTTGTCGCTCTTGATCCACGCCTGAAACGCGGCTTCGTCCTCCCAGTTGGTCATGGCGATGTAGACGGGGCTGCCATCAACCCCTTCCTCCCGCAGCAGCGTGAAGTGCAGGCACCCCGGCACGTCGCGCATCCGCTCGTTCGCGTGGGCGAACCCCTCCTCGAGGCGGGTCGCGTTCTCCGGCGGGACGGTCAGTTTGTTCGTGACGACGTACATAGCGGGGTTGCTCCTCTCGT
>JBBSII010000659.1:0-2744 GCA_038232175.1 Thermomicrobiales bacterium | reverse complement strand
TCGCCGATGGGGTGGCGCGGTACCTCGACTGGATCCGGGCGCAGGGCGACGTGGCGGACTACTTCACGGCGGCGTCCGCCCGTCTGCGCGAGCAGCACATCGTCCACGCGGCACGGGTCGTCGCGGGGGTGGATGCGCGATGAGCGTGAGCGCAGCACCATCGTACTCGTTGTACGACGCATTCGCCCCCCTTTACGCCGACTGTCGGCTCCATGTCTTCCCCGACGACCGGGCGACGGTCACGGCAGCGTTGGATTTGCGGGCGGCGCGGAGCGTGCTCGAACTCGGGTGCGGGCCGGGCTTCTACGCGACCGCCATCGCGGCGGCGTTCCGCACACTCCGCGTCACGGGGATCGACCGCGCACCGGCGCAGATCGAACTGGCGCAGCGCCGGGCGCACGGCCTGCCGAATGCCGCCTTCGCGGTTGGCGACGCCCGCGCGCTCGCGCAACCGCGCGGCACATACGACCGCGTGCTGGCGTCGCGCCTCCTGATGGTCGTGCCGGAACGCGCGGCGGTGCTGAAGGAGGCGCGGCGCGTGCTCCGGCCCGGCGGCGTCCTGCTCCTCGCGGAGCCGGCGCGACCCGCGATGGGCGTGCTGCCGCTGCTCCGTCACGCCGCGCGGGAGGCGGGTAACGTGGTGCGCTCCATCGAGCCGACCGAGGAGCACTATTTTTCCGCCCCATCATTCCGGGCGTTCGTCCTGAGCCAGCCGTGGGCGTCGGTCGCGATCTGGGAAGCGAACGGGTACCGCTACGCACGCTGCCGCACCTGCGCGCAGCGAGATATCCCATAACGGGAAGGCAAACCGCATGAAGACTGCAACGACCGAAGTAACGACCGATCCCATGCCGAACGAGCCGACGATGACCGGGGTGGGCAGACCCGTCTCCCCGCTGCTGATCGGCGTGATCGCCGCGCTTTGGATGACGGCGGCGATGTTCGCGCACCGCCTCCTCTTCGGCATCGCGTCCGTGCCGGGACTGATTACGGAGCGGATCATCCCGCTCGTGCCGGGGGCGACGTCCGGCACGATTCTCGGCGCGATCGGGCAATTCGCGAAACTGGTGCCGGAGATCTCCGCGATTGTCGCGCAGTTGGTCGTCGGCGGCGTGGCGGCGGTACTGTACGCCCGCACCTGGGGCAGGGCCGACGCGCCGGCGTGGAAGCGATGGGCCTTCGGGCCGCTCGTCGGCCTCGGCCTCTTCGTCGCGACACTCGCCGCCCTCTGGCCGGTGCTGTCGGAGAACTACCACGGTCGTTCCCTCGCCACCGGGCGCGCGCTGACAATCACCGCGATCTTCCTCGATTACCTGCTCTTCGGGCTACTGCTGCCGGTGCTCTTCATCCTCGGTCGGCGCGAAGCCCCCGCTCCGGCGTCCTCGGACACGGCGCGGGGGCTGACGCGGCGGCAGGCGATGTCAATCGTCGGCGGTGGCGCGGCGCTCGCATTCGGCGCGTTCGCGCTCGGGCTGAAGCGCATCTCGACGCTCGGCTACGACGGCAAGCGGCCAACGCGGCCCGTGCAGCCAATCACCGACAACGCCTCCTTCTACAGCGTGACCAAGAACCTCGCGGACCCGGCCGTGAGCGTCGCGAACTGGCAACTGGCGATCGGCGGCGCGGTCGCGAACCCGATGATGCTCTCCTTCGCGGACCTCAAGGCGATGCCCGGCGTGGACGAGACGGCGACGCTCGCGTGCATCGGCAACCCGCTCGGTGGCGGCCTCCTGAGCACCGCCGTGTGGCACGGCGTGCCGTTGCAGAGCCTGATCGACATGGCGAAGCCCGCATCCGGCGTGACGGAAGTGCTGTTCACGGCATCCGACGGGTACACGAACACCGTCGATCCGGCGAAGGTCGCGACGGAGGGGATGCTCGTCGCGTATGGGATGAACGGCGAGCCACTCTCGGATAAGCATGGCTACCCCGCCCGCATCATCACACCGGGGCGGTACGGCGAGAAGCATGTCAAGTGGGTGACGCGCATCGACCTCCGCACGACGCCCTCCAAGGGTTTTTACGAGTCGCAGGGGTGGGATCGGGAGGCCGTCGTCAAGACGCTCTCGCGCATCGACTTCCCGGTGAAGGGCGACACGGTCGCGCCGCTCCAGCCGATCACCATCACCGGCATCGCCTTCGGTGGGCTGCGGGGCGTGAGCAAGGTCGAGGTGACGACGGACGGCGGCACGACGTGGCAAGCCGCAACGATCACCGCGAAGCCCTCGCCGCAGTCATGGACGCTCTGGGACTTCCCGTGGACGCCGCCCGCGAATGGGAACTACAAACTTGGCGTCCGCTGCTACGAGGGGAACGGCGCGCTCGGCAAGACCGAATCCGCCGGCGGCGCATCGCAGTCGATGAAGGAGGAGGAAAACTTCCCGAGCGGCGCGGCGGGCATCCACTTCATTGACGTGGTCACGAAGTAACCGCAGCCATGAGCAACGAGCAACGAGTAATGAATCCGGTGTGGACGGGGGATGTTGCCCAGCAGACGGCAGGGCAACGTGCATCCGCCGCCTGCACTCGTTACTCGTTACTCGCTACTCGCTACTCACTACTCATCCACGGCCTCGCGGCGTGTGCGGGCATCGGGTTCGCGGTGACGGCGGTACTGCGGCATCAGGCGTTCCATTCGGCGGCGAACGACCTCGCGTTCTTCGATCAGATCATCTGGAACACGGCGCATGGCAGGCCGTTTGCCACGTCGTTCGTGCCGTACAACTTCCTCGGCCAGCATGTGC
>JBBSII010000658.1:0-2752 GCA_038232175.1 Thermomicrobiales bacterium | reverse complement strand
TCCCCGGCATCGGCTGGGTCCGGGCGCGGGGTGGGCGCGCTATCGCGATGTCCACCACCACGGCGCGCTACTTCCGTGACGGCGTGGGGGATTGGTGGGCGGCGCTCCGTTACACCGTGCCACTTGCCGAGGCCGACACGTCCGAGGGTTCGGCGATCGGCGTGCATCTGGAACCGGGGCACGCGATGACGCTCTCCACCGGCGAGACCGTCAACGAGTCGCGGTACGTCAGTCGGTCGGAGCGGAAACTCCGTTGCCTCAAGCGCGCGGTCCGCCGCACACAGCCCGGCAGCGGCAATCGGCGGCGGGCACGCCGACGGTTCGCGCGTGCGACGCGGCATATCGCGAATCAACGCCGGGACTGGCAGCATCAGGTCGGCCGCCGACTGGTCGATATCCATCCCCGACTCGTGATGCAGGAGCCCGGCACGACCGCCCATGCGAACGACCCGGAGAGCCAACGGGCGGTGTGGGGCGGTCGTGCGCGAAGGGCGCGCATCAGCGACGCGACATGGGGAGGCCTGACCCGTCTGATCCGGGAGAAGGCCGTGTCGGCGGGGTGCGCGGCGGTGATGATCCCTGCGGAGATGCCGACGGACGTAACCTGTTGCCGGTGCGGGCATGTGCGGGCGACCCTGCCGGAACTGGTGAACATCTGGCTCTGCGAGCAGTGCGGCACGCTGCACGAACGGGGAATGAACGCCGCGCGGAACATCCTGTCCGTGGGAGTGCGGGAAGACGCGCGCTCGGAACGTCGCCGGGAAGCGCCCGGAGACGCAAAACGCCTGTGGACTCACGATAAGACCCCGGCAGGGGCGGGTGAGGAAAGGCTCGCTTCGGCGAGCAGGAAGCAGTGAGGTGCGGCGGGGACGCCCCCGCAGCATCCGAATCGCCGCATCCACGGGTGCGGGGAACGCTGGTACTGGTTGCCTATCTCATGCGCCAGGTCTGGTCGGGAGTGTGTGCGTTCTTGTCACAACGCTTTCCGACTGGTGGGGGTCAGCCGCCATTCGTCTATTCGCCGACGGGTTTTTCAACTTTGCTGACTATTCAAGATACTGTCGCCAAGTTATCCTGTCCGGAGACGCATCGCCGACGAAGGGGGAGATCGTGATTCATCGGCCTCGTACGGTGAACGCGAGAAGATGGCGCGCAGAAAGTTAGTTCTGTTCACAAACAGCGATCCCGGCTAGCCTTGATAGGGGACGTGGAGGAGGGTGGCGGCGCGCTGCTTGGCGTGCTCGCCGCGGCGGTCGTAGCGGCCGGTGGTGGCGACGGAGGAGTGGCCGGCGAGCTTCTGGACGGTGGCGATGTCCGCACCGGCGTCGAGCAGGTCGGAGATGAAGGTGCGGCGCAAGTCGTGGGGAGAGAAGTGGCCGACGCCCGCCTTCACCGCCCGCCGTTGGAGCATCGCCAAGACCGCCTGGTCGGTCATCCGCCGCGCCGTCACACGGCCCCCCTTGTTAATTGGCGGGAAGAGCGGGCCATGTTCGCCCCCGCGCAGCCGGGTCCAAGCAGCCATCGCCCCCTGCGCGCCGCCGGTGAGGTAGACGATGCGGGCCTTGTCCCCCTTGCCGTGGCAGATCGTCAGCGCGCCAGTCGCGGGGAGGTAATCGGACATATCCAGCGAGACGATCTCACCGCGCCGCAGCCCGCCGCCATAGAGCACCGCGAGGAGGGCGGCATCGCGCACCCCGGCGGGGGAGTCGTCGGCGCACACCGCGAAGAGGGCACGCAGCTCGCCCGGCGTGAGCGCTCGGCCGCGCGGAAGCGTGCCACTGCGCACGCCGGGGAGATCGACCGCGCGCTGGTAGTCGGCGGCCTCCATCAGCCCGAGCCGCCACGCTTCCTTTAATACGCCCCGCAACGCCGCAAGGTGTTTATTGACCGTGGCGGGGGCGTACCGCGCGGAGAGGAGCGCGCGCACCGCCTGCGTGTGCTGATAGCGGAGCAGGTGCCAGGGGAGGGTGAAACAATCGGCGGCGCCATCGGTCAGCAGCGCCACGATCGTCAGGAGCGCACCGCGCATCGTGCGGCGTGAGCCAGGCGCGAGGCGGGCGAGGTAGACCGTCGCCGGTTGCTCACTGGCGTGCGACGGGATGCTCAACCCAGACGCGGGGGCGCGGACGATCACCGCCGTGGGCACCGGTTCCATCGTCAACGCCCCATGCCGGTTGCGTACCAACGATCCGCGCGCACCACGTCGAAGTGCGTGTCGTAGGTCCAGACGCTCGCGGCGAGGCGTGTGCTCGTGATGGCGAGCAGCGCGTCGAAGAGGGTCAGATCCTGATCCGGATAGCGCCGTACGAGGGCGAACGCGGACGCGGTGTCCGCAGCGGTCGGGACGACGGGCGCCGCCCCCTCGGAGAGGTCGTCGAGCCAGCGATGCGCGGTGGGAATCCCGAGGCGATAGAGGATGAGCGAATATGCTTCGAGGATCGTCGGGAGGAGGACGATAACCTGCCAACCGTCCGCAGCGAGTTCCGCCAGTTCGGCCTGCGCCCGGGTGTGGTATTGGTCGGCCGGGTCCACTGCGGCGTAGAGCGGGCCGCTATCGGCGAGGATCGTGCGGTTCATGCGTCCCGCGTCGCCTCCGCAAAGAGGCGGTCGTGCTCCACGCTCCCGCACGCGTCGCCGCTGCCGTGGTCCGCCGGGGTGATGCGCAGCGGTCGCCGCTTCGTGAGATAACCGCGCTGGGTAAGATATTCGGCGAGCGCGGTTTGGGCAATCGCGGCGAACTGCGGTGGGACAG
>JBBSII010000657.1:0-2768 GCA_038232175.1 Thermomicrobiales bacterium | reverse complement strand
GATGTGGCGAAGGCGAACCGCGTGGCGCAGGGCATCCAGGCGGGCATGGTCTGGGTCAACTCGCAGAATGTGCGCGACCTGCGAACGCCGTTCGGCGGCGCGAAAGAGAGCGGCATCGGGCGCGAGGGCGGCCACTTCTCGTGGGAATTCTATTGCGAAATGAAGAACATCGCCATCGCGCTCGGCAACCACCACATCCCGAAGTTCGGTGCATCGTAGGAGGGATCGGGATGGGCACGATACCCGGCAGACGAATCATCGTGGACGATGTCCCGAAGGTCTATCGCTGCTCGTTCTGTGGCAAGACGCAGCGAGAGGTGGAGCGATTAATCGCCGGGCCGGGCGCGGTGTATATTTGCAACGAATGCGTGGACCTGTCCAAGGAAATCATGGAAGAAGCGGCAGTGAAAGCGCATTCCATCACCCAGGTCATCGAAACCGATCAGGGCACGGAAATGTCCGTACGCAATGGGGAGATAAGGCAGCCGAAGCGGGCCGTCGCGAATATCGTGCGTGCGGGGCATCTGGAGTTCCGCGTCACGGACCTCGAACGTGCCCGCGCCTTCTACGTCGATCTGCTCGGCTTCGTCGAAACATCGCGCGCGGGCGACCGAATCTACCTGCGCGGCTATGAGGAATCGACGCATCACTGCCTCGTGCTGCATCGAGCCGACTCGCCCGGCGTCTCCCACATGGCGTATCGCGTCGGCGATGAGGACGACCTCGAACGGCTCGCGGCGATGGCGACGGCGCAGGGCTTACCGATGCGCTGGCTCGACGCGGGCGAAGAAGAGGGTCAGGGCCGCGCGCTGCGGCTGCAGGACCCACTTGGGCTGCCGCTGGAGTTCTACGCCGAGATGACGCCCGCCGAACGGCTCCTGCAGCGGTTCGATCTCCACCGTGGGGCGCAGGTCATGCGGATGGATCACTTCAATTGTCAGGTGCCGGATGTGCAGCGCGCGTACGACTGGTACACCGGCACGCTCGGCTTCCGCTGCTCCGAGTACACCGCGACGGACGACACGCCGGAACGGCTCTGGGCGGCGTGGCTGCATCGCAAGGGGAATGTGCACGACCTCGCGCTGATGAATGGCGTCGGGCCGCGCGTCCATCATGGCGGCTACTGGCTGCCCGACGCGATGGCAGTGGTGCGCACCTGCGACGTCCTCGCGGGCGCGGGCGCGGCGGACTGCATCGAGCGCGGGCCGGGGCGTCACGGCATCTCCAACGCCCTCTTCATCTACCTGCGCGACCCGGACGGCAACCGGATCGAACTCTACGCCAGTGACTACTCGACGGTCGATCCCGATTTCGTGCCGATTCGCTGGAGCCTGAACGACAAGCGGCGCCAAACCCTCTGGGGTCATCACGCGCCCCGCTCGTGGTTTACGGAAGCGTCACTGGTCGAATCCGTCACCGATGGCGCGTTCCTGCCGACGCACGAACCCGCGTTGGCGGGGACACCGACGTACGTTCATTAGGACTGAGGACTGAGGACGAAGGACTAAGTAAGGGAATAGAGCATTTGCCCGACGCTCGCAAGCCCCCACTTAGTCCTTAGTCCTCAGTCCTTAGCCCTCCCTCGAAGGGAGCGAGTGATGCCTGCACGCACCGGGGCGCAATACATCGCGGACCTGAAGAAGATGAAACGCGACATCTGGATCGGTGGCGAGCGCGTCGATGACGTGACGACGCACCCCGCCACGCGCAACGGCGTCGCGTCGTACGCGCGGCTGTACGATATGCAGCACGACCCCGCGCTGCGCGACATCATGACCTACTCTTCCCCCACGACGGGCGACCGCGTCGGCATGTCGTACCTGACGCCGCGCACACCGACGGACATCGCGCTGCGCCGCGAGATGATGAAGCGGTGGGCGGGTTTCTCGGGCGGCATGATGGGGCGCACCGCCGACTACTGCAACTCCTCGTTCATGGCGTTCGCCTCCGCGCCGGAGTATTTCGCCGCGAATGATCCGCGCTTCGGCGAGAATGTGCGGAACTACTATGAGTACATCCGCGAGCGCGACCTCTGCCTGACGCACACGCTGATTAACCCGCAGGCGAACCGGGGGAAGGCGGTCAATGAGCAGGCAGACCCGTACCTGCCCGCCGGGATCGTCGAGACGAACGCGGACGGCGTGCTGATCCGTGGTTGCCGGATGCTCGCGACGAGCGCGCCGCTCGCGGACGAGATCATGGTCTTCCCCTCGACCGTCGTGAAGAATGCGGATGCGGACAAGTACGCCTTCGCCTTCTCGATCCCGACAGATACGCCGGGGATGCGGTTCATCTGCCGGGAGTCGCTCGATCAGGGCCGGTCGCACTTCGACCACCCGCTCGCCTCCCGCTTCGAGGAGATGGACGCGATCGTCGTCTTCGACGATGTGCGCGTGCCGTGGGAGCGGGTGTTCCTCCTGGGGGATATGGAACGGTGCAATGGCTGCTACGGCGCGACCGACGCGGTCGTCCACATGATGCACCAGGTCTGCATCAAGAACATCGCCAAGGCGGAGTTCACACTCGGCGTGGTCCTGATGATGATTGAGACGGTCGGCATCGAGCAGTTCCAGCATGTGCAGGAGAAGGCCGCCGAGGTGATGACGTATCTGGAGACGATGAAGGCGTGCCTCCGCGCCGCCGAGGCGGACGCGCACCTCGACCAATGGGGCGTGATGACCCCGGCGCGGATGCCGCTCGACATCGCGCGGAACATGTTCCCGAAGATGTACCCGCGCATCGTCGAGATCATCCAACTCCTCGGCGCG
>JBBSII010000656.1:0-2770 GCA_038232175.1 Thermomicrobiales bacterium | reverse complement strand
TCGCCGGATTGCCGACACCGAAACGCTGGCGAGAGAGATTGCGGCATGGGAAGGGCCGCGCAAAGAAACGAAAGCGACGGTGGACAGCCGGTACACGACGGAGAAAGCGCGCACGAAACTGACGCGCCTCTACCCGTCATAATCTCGCTGGCGGACTAGTAGTCCATTCCTCGGCGTCGCCCTTCGTCAGCAGGCTGAGGTCGTGCCGGGGGGAGAGGTAATCCAACGTCTCCCTGACCCCCGCGAGGAGCGTCAAGGGCTGGGCGCGAATGCGCTCACCGAACGCGCGAACCCGCCGGAGATCGTCGTCGTGCGGGTCCTTCTCCGCGAGGCGACGGTAGGTTTCTTCCAGGCTCCGGGTGAAATTGACCGACCCGTAGCCCATGAGACGCTCCACGTCATCGAGCACCGCCCGCACCGCCGCTGGGGCGAGTTGGGAATGATTGAGGAAGGCGATGAAGTCGTGGATGGCCTCCTCAAAATAGATGTTGTTCTCCCACAGTGTGTCGTCCGCATCGATCAAGAGGTGGTAGCGCATCGCCTGTCCTTTCCGCCTGACTCAGTACGGAGTACTGAGTGCTGCTACTTGGGCATGTTCTTTAGCGCGGTGTAGGAGGGGCGGGGGGAGCCGTCGCCGCGCAGGACGGCCCACGGGTACTTCTCGTCGCCGGACGGGGTGATAAGGGAGAAGTTGAGGTTCCAAACGAACATCACGCCCATCCACGGGTACGACGTGCCGAGTTCGAAGGCGCGCGTCAGGTACTGCGCCTGCTGCTGCTCCGAGACGAATTTGCCGTACTCGTACCCCTTCGCCTGGTTCGCGGTAGTCCAGCCGAACTCGGTGAGCCACATCTTCTTGCCGCCCTCGCCCGCGTCCTCCAGCACCCGGCGCAGTTCGAGGATGCGCTTGAAGTAGAAGGAGTCGTCTTTGGTGTAACTGCGCCCGCCGTCCGGGTCCGTGCCGCAGGGGGTCGTGGCGGGGTTGGCGGGGTACGCGGTGTCGGGCGGGTTGCAGTTGGAGCCAGGGTGCGCGCCGAGCACGTCGTAGTACTGCTTGATTTCGCCGCCGTTCAGGGCATAGATCTGCCGCAGGTAGTCGACGTCGTTGAGGGCGATGGACGGGTCGCTGATCCCCGTCGGCGTCAGCCCGCCGAAGACGACGTCCGCCGCCGGGTCGGTCGCCTTGACCGCCTGATACCCCGCCCGGAGCACCGGCAGGTAGGCGGCGACGCTCACCGTGCCGCCCGTCTCGATGGCGTAATTCTGCTCGTTCCAGATCTCGTACGCCTGCACCCGGCCCGCGTATCGCCCGGTGAGGAAGGTCATGAAATCGGTGAAGTCCTGCGTCTTCGTCGGCAGGCCGCCCTTCGCGCCGACCCAGTCCGGTGACTTGACGACGCTCAGCATCACCTTCAGTCCCTGCGCGCTCGCGCCGCTGACGAACTGGTCGAGTTGCGTGGCGGTGGGGCTGCGGAAGGTGCCGCGCTGCGGCTCCATCGCCGCCCACGAGACCTGCTGGCGCACCCAGCCGAAGCCCGCGCCCTGCACGTTGGCGTAGACGGCGTTGCGGGCGGCGGCGTTGTCTGTCAGACCCCAGACGTTGAAGCCGTAGCCGTCGCCGTTCTCCCCGACGTGCAGTTGCGCGAGCGCGTCGCTCGGCTTCGCTGGTGTCGGCACGGGGGTTGGCGGTGGTGGCGTCGTCGCGGTCGCAGCGGGCGCGATGGTCGGCGCGACGGTGGGAACCGGCGTCGGTGTGGGGGGCGGCGTCGCCGCGACGGTCGGCGTTGGTTCGGGGATCGGTGTCGCCGCGACGGTCGGTGTCGGGGGAGCCGCCGTTGTCGCCGTCGCCGCGTCCGCCACCCGCGTCGGTTCCACGGTCGGCGTCGGTGTGGTGGTTGGCGGCGGCGCGGGCGTGGGTGGTTTCGCGCCGCCGCACCCGACGAGGAGAAAAACGACCATGAGAAGCATCGACCATCGTTTCGTCAAGACGTGAGTCCCCTTGTTTTCAAGTCGCCGCACCCGCGCCACCCTACACCGGGGGCGCGTTGTGAGGCAAGCGTCCGCGCTGGCATAGCGTATGCACACCGGAGAGGGCAACCGGTGCCGATTGATGACCGGATGATGATCGCAGGAGGAAGCACGATGCGCGGCTCAAACCAGGACCTACCGGTGGCGTTCGACATCCCGGAGGGGACGATACGGCTCGCCGAATGGGGCGCGATGAACGTGGAGATGGGAATCTGCCGCGCGGAGATCGACCCGTCGGCCTTCTTCGCCGGCTTGCAGGACGACCGCTGCCAGTGCCCGCACTGGGGCTACGTGATCAAAGGCGAGATGCGCTTCCGGTACGCAGATCGCGAGGAGGTCTACCGGGCGGGGGATGCCTACTACGCGCCGCCGGGGCACACGCCGCTGCTCGAAGCGGGATGCGAGTACATCGAGTTCAGTCCGGCAGAGGAATACCACGCGACAACGGCGGTCGTGGAGCGGAACATGGCGGCGATGCAGGGCGGGGAGACCGGCTCCGATTCGCGCTAAACGGCGTTGGACGGCGGATAAATGGGATTAACCTCGCTAGACGTCGCACAGTAGCGTGCAAGATGTTTGGTTTCATCAGTTTACTTCTAAACATATCCCATTAGAAATACTCTGATAGGAAGGGAGAGACCGACACGACGAATGAGCGTAGCGGGGTCCATTCTCAACGCGATATAGAGATTGGCACACATCGTGCGATTGATTTGGCATTCAGTAGCGGTTCCATCGCCCG
>JBBSII010000655.1:0-2792 GCA_038232175.1 Thermomicrobiales bacterium | reverse complement strand
GGTGAGATCGATGGTGACGCTCGTGTTGCGCGGGGCGCTGACGATCTGGTCAAGTTTGCGGTCGAAACTGCCCGCCGCCGCCGTGCTGACGGGCACCACCGTCACCGCAACGCGCGTCGGGGCGGGCCGCGTCACGAAGTAATAGACCGCGCCGAGCGCGAGCGCCGCGCCGATGACGACGGCCGTGAGAAAGACCAGAAAACCCCGCATCGCATCTCCTTCATCCGCGCCATGCAGCCATCACCCGACAGCATCATACCCGCACGCGGGCGCCACGCCATCATGCCACCGTCCGCATGGGCACGAATGGAACCATCGGCGTAAGAAAGTCGTCACGAATATGTTCGCGCATTGTCGCAGCATGCTATTGTAATGATTCATGAAGGTATGGGTAGGTGGAGGAGGATCGATCAATGGCTACGACGACCGACCGCAATCAACCGCCCCGGATGCGCAAGCCGTCCGATGGCAGGTCAGTATGGCAGAAGCATTGGCGCAAGTTGATCCTCACCCCCATCGCCATTGGGGTCGCCCTCTGGTTCCTCGTGCTCCAGCCGCGCACGGCGAAGACGGTGGACGAGGCATTCCCGACCGCCGCACCCGTTACCGCCGCCGCCAAGACCGCTCCGACTGCCGCGCAACCCGCGTTACAGCCAACTGCTGCCGCCCAACCTGCCGCACAGTCCGTGGCGCAACCGACTGCCGCCGCGCAACCCGCTGCACAACCCGCCGCTGCACAGGCCACCGTCGCGCCGACCGCTGCCGCCGTCGCGAATAGCCCTACCGCCGTCAAAAGCGGCGAGTTCACCGCCGTTGAGCACTCCGGCTCCGGTAAGGCGACGATCTTCAAGCAGGCCGACGGGAAGTACATCCTGCGGCTGGAGAACCTCGACATCACGAACGGCCCGGACCTGCGGGTGCGATTGCTCGGCGCGAGCGGCGCGAGCCTCGACCTCGGTGGGTTGAAGGGCAACAAGGGGAACCAGAACTACGACCTCCCGGCGGACTTCGACCCCGTGAAATACTCCACCGCCGACATCTGGTGCCGCGCCTTCTCCGTCCAGTTCAACAAGGCAGCGCTCGCTTAGATCGCATACTTCTTCCCTCTCCTTCCTCCTTAGCGTCAGACCGGGGCAGCAATGCTCCGGTCTGACGTTTGTGACAGCCAGGACGCCGGGGGAAATGCGTGTCAGGGACGGGAAGGGAGCGCGGCAGCCACGGGCGCATCGCGGGCGCGTTCGGCGACGCGGCGCTGGAAGTAGATTTGGAACAAGCCGACACTCAGCACGAGGAAGACGCAGTAGACGACGAAGACGAACGAGTAGGAGCCTGTCGCGCGGATCACGCGCCCCGCGATGATGCTCGTCACCGCCCATCCCACGTTCCACAGCACCGAGCGGATGCTGAAGACATATGCCCGCTGCCGCGCCGGGAGCAAGTCTGCGATGAACGTCGAGTCGATGGGCCACGACATGTTGATGCTCGTGACGCGGAAGGCGTGCGCGGGAATCGCGAGCGCGAGGTTCGGCATGAAGATCATCGCGACGAAGAACGGGAGCGGCGAGATTCGGAGCACACCCACGGTGCGAAGCGAGCCGAAGCGCGCGGCGACGACCGGGCCGGTCAGTCCAATTACCGACGCGACGAGCGCCGCGACCGCGTAGATATAGCCGACCGTCTGCGTGCTCGCGCCGAGCCGCGACAGGTAGACATTGTAGAATGGGATCACCGCGCCGGACGCGACCGCCAACAGCCCGCCCGAGATGATAAAGACGGAGAAATCGGGCCGCCGCGTCCCCGATTCGCGCTTCGCCTCGACGGGTGTTTGCCGCCGGATGCCTGCCATCTCGCCGCGCGGCGCGCCCTTCGGCGGTCGCATCCGCAGGAGCGAGATTAATCCCAGCGCCGCGACGACGACGCCGATCATCAGCGTGGCGCGATACGCACCGACACTCCCCGCCGTGACTGCGGGCACTGCGGCGACGATCACCCTCGGCAGGAGGCCACCGCCGAGGTTGCCGAGCGTGCCCGCCAACGCCTGCGAGGAATAGACAATCGCAGAGGCGTGCTGCCGGGTCTCATTCGTCGTGTACTCGATCACCATCAGCATCGTCGGATTCGAGAAGAAGGAGACCGCGATTCCTTGCAAGGCCGCGAAGCCGAGCAGGACGAGCATGCCGCTACTGAGAGCGAGGCTGGTGCTCGTCAGGCAGAACATTGCGAAGCCGAGCGTCACGGGGACCCACGGGCCGAAGCGGTTGACGATCGGGCCAATCGTCAGCGCCGCGCCCGCGATGGCGATGGTGTTCACCGCGTTGAACGTGCCGATGAAGTCTTCGTGCAGGCCGATCCGGTTCAGATAGAGGTTGTAGAGCACCTGAGAGACGCCGATGTTGAGGTAGCCAATGAGGGTGAAATAAATGTAGAGCCGCATGTCGCGGCTGAAGGCGCGGACGGTGCGCGCGTACCCTCGGATGCCGCCCGGCGGTGCCATGCGTGGCGCTCCTTCCCCATCGCTCGTCGCTTCCTCTGCCGTCGCGCGCTCGCAACACGCACCAGACATCACGCTATCATCCCACCGCACCGCGCGCAACGGCGATGTACTGACAGCCGGACAGAACAGCGTTTCCCCGGTGGTGGGGGGGGGGGGGGGGGGGGGCGGGGGGGGGGGGCGCGGCTGGCGGTGCGGCAGCCGCCGGGGGTGCTGGAGCCGGTGCCGAGGCCGCCGGGACGGCCACGCTGGCGCCGCTGAGCGGGCCAGGTGACACCGCAGTGAACTGCTGGTCCGGAGG
>JBBSII010000654.1:0-2793 GCA_038232175.1 Thermomicrobiales bacterium | reverse complement strand
CGGTGGACTTCAGCCCCGTGCGAGAAGTCGTGCCGGGCGATGCACCGAACCTCTTTCCGCCGAAGACGGCCAAGCCGGGATCAATCGGTGATGCCGACTACACCCCCCTCGTGCGCATCGACAACGCCGGTGGCCACATCTACGATGCACCAATGGTGGCATTCAACGTCGATGCGAGCCAGATCAACTTCTGCAACGGCAACGTCGACTATACGAAGGTGCACGACCGGGTCGTGAAGATCTGCCCCGAGGGCGGAGCCAATGGCGCCGGCACCGTGACGCTCAAAACGACCCCGATCTTCAGCTTCGGGAAACCCGTACTCTATATCAGCCTCGAATCTTCGGACCCCGTCCCCGCGACGCTCGACGAGGCGACCTTCGCGCCGTCGATGGGAAAGATCCAAGTCGGGCGCGACGACAGCGCGTTCAGCGCGATTGAGCGCCTCTTCGTCACCTCGAATGGCCCGGTCGGCATCGACAATCCGCAACGGCAGGGGCTCTTCAGCGCGCTCTCCGATAAGACCACCAAAGGAACGCCAGCCCCGCCCCTCCACGTCATCGGCGCTATTCCGACTGTCGGCCTTGACTACAGCCCACTGTGGGACCTCAACCTGGGTGAATGGACGCAGGACGCAATCGCCAAGGGCTATCGCTCGCGATTGATCGACGAGTTCCAATACCTGTCGATGGTCCAGCAAGGGTTTATCACAGGGCCTGGCGGGAAGAAATATGGCTCGACCGGCATCATCGTGAACTGCCCGATTGTCGCGCGACTCCTGTAGGGAACGCGCATCGGCGCGACGGGCAATCCGCGAGAACACATAACGTGCGTGGTGTTGCCGCAGGAGAAAGGGCTCGTGCCCGTGACCTGCGGCAACCCGTCGCTCCGGCCTGAAGCTCGCGAACCAGCGCCTCGCGTGGCACACAAGGGCATATCATTTGGAATCTACCGAATAGGAGGATTGCGTGATCGAAACCGAGAGGAAATCGCAGAAAATCGCGCACCCGACGATCATCGGCGTGGTCGCCGCGCTCTGGATGTCGGCGGCGATGTTCGCGCATCGCCTCCTCTTCGGGATTGCCTCCGTGCCGGGATTGATCACCATTCGGATCATCCCCTTCGTGCCGGGGAATATCTCCGGGCCGATTCTCGGCATCCTCGGGCCATTCTCGAAACTCGTCCCCGAACTCTCCGCCCTCCTCGCACAGTTGCTCGTCGGCGCGGCGGCGGCGGCTCTGTATGCACGCACCTGGGGCCGCCCGGACGCACCGGCGTGGAAGCGATGGGCGTTCGGCCCGCTCATTGGCCTCGGACTCTGGGCGCTGACGCTCGCCGCGCTCTGGCCCGTGCTGCGGGCAAACTTCCACGGTCGTCCGCTCGCCACCGGCCGCGCGCTGACGATCATCGCGATCTTCCTCGACTATCTGCTCTTCGGCGCGCTCCTGCCCCTCCTCTTCCTGCTCGCGCGCCGCGCCCCGACGGTGGAGGCGGGCGATACCCCAACTGGGGCGGGCGCGATCACGCGGCGTCATGCGGTCTCGTTCGTCGGCGCGGGGGCGGTCGTCGCCTTCGGCGCGTTCGCATTCGGCCTCCGCCGCATCTCGACGCTCGGCTATGATGGCCACCGCCCGGAACCACCCGTGCAACCGATCACGGACAACCCGTCGTTCTACATCGTGACGAACGGCCTCGCGGACCCGCACGTCGACGCTGCCGTCTGGCAACTGGCGATCGGTGGTGACGTTGCGCGCCCGATGACCCTCTCCTTCGACGACCTCAAGGCGCTGCCCGCCGTCGATGAGACGACGACGCTCGCCTGCATCGGCAACACACTCGGCGGGGGCCTCGTCAGCACCGCGCGGTGGCATGGCGTCCCGCTGCAATCGCTGATCGACATGGCACAGCCGACGCCGGGCGTGACGGAGGTATTCTTCACCGCCAACGACGGCTACACGAATACGGTGGAGTTCGACAAGGTCGCGGGGGAGGGGATGATCGTCGCGTACGGCATGAACGACGCCCCGTTGCCCCAGAGACATGGCTTCCCCGTCCGCATCATCACGCCGGGGCGGTACGGCGAGAAGAATGTCAAATGGGTGACGCGCATCGACCTGCGCAAGCGGCATACGAAGGGGTTCTACGAGTCGCAGGGTTGGGACCGGAATGCGGTCGTGAAGACGCTCGCGCGCGTCGATGCCCCGGCAAAGGGTGACGCCGTCACGGCGGGGCGACCGACCACGATGCGCGGAATCGCGTTCGGCGGGTTGCGGGGTGTGAGCAAGGTTGAGGCGACGATGGACGGCGGCGCGACGTGGACGGCGGCGACGATCACCGCGAAGCCCTCGCCGCAGTCGTGGGCGCTCTGGGAGTTGCCGTGGACGCCGCCGGCGAGCGGCCCATACAAACTCGGCGCGCGCTGCTATGAGGCGGACGGGACATTGCAGCCGGTGAAGACGGAACAGAACTTCCCGAGCGGCGCGGCGGGCATCGCCTTCGTCACGGTCGTCGCGACGTAACTGTAGGGAGATGCGCCTCGACGCGGGGGACAAGGAGCGGGGGCCATGCGCAGCGCACATAACGCCACGATCCTTGTCATCGACGACGACGCACTCTTCGTCGGATGGATCACCGAGGCATTGCGGGCTGACAGATATGGCGTCGAGACGGTCGGGCGCGGCGATGACGCACTCGGCCTCCTCGCACAGCGCCATCTCAACCTCATCATGATGAGCGTCATGCTCCCCGACATTCGTGGCATCGATCTGTGCCGACTCGTTCGGCGGAGCGTCCGT
>JBBSII010000653.1:0-2795 GCA_038232175.1 Thermomicrobiales bacterium | reverse complement strand
TCCCCGTCTCTTTGTATGAATGATGCGGTGCCTTTACCCGAGTTCGTCCTCGTCCTGCGGGCGACGGCTCTCGCCGATCAACTCCTCGTCCTCGACGATCTCATTCTCCTCGGCATCCGGCTCCAACTCCTCATCCTCGTCGTCATCCACCTCTTCATCGTCCGTGTCCTCGTCGTACAGCCCCGGTTCGAGGGTCGGGCGGCGGACATCGCGGGTGTAGGCGCGCGGGATGGCGGCGGGCTTCCCACTGGTCGGGAAGGAGAGGCGTGTGCTGTTCTCCGCGCTGCGGAAGGTCTCACGCACAACGATGCGTAGCGCGCCATCCAGCACGGCAGCGACGGCGGACTGGTACTGGTTGCCGTTCGCCATCATCATCGACAGGCGCTGGCCGACGCGCGGCGGCAGGAAGCCGACGAACTCGTCATCGTAGGTGTAGACCGCGACCGATTCTGCCTGCACGCGCAGTTCGAGGTGGTCGCCGGGGATCAACTTCGAGAGAATCACCTGCGGCACGGCGCTCTCGACGATCAGCATGGCCGACTGGCCAGGCTCCTCGATGAACATCGTCTGCCGCGCCTGCGGACGCGCTTCCCGTGCCGCTCCGTTCGGCTCGACGACGGGCGCGGTGCTCAGCAGTTCCATGCGGGCGACGTTCTTCCGCGCGATGGGGTTGGTCGGCTCCACCTCCAACACATGCTGATAGGTGTCGCGCGCCTCACGGTAGCGGTGCTGCTCCGCCAGCGCCTTGCCGAGGCGGTTCATCGCCTCGAAGTCGCGCGGGAAGCGCGCGAGAATGTCGCGGTTCACCTGCTCGGCGTCCTCCCAGCGGCCCTCGCCCGCCAGTTCCAGCGCGCGCTCAACGAGCCGCCGCTTCCCTTGTGCCCGATTCGGGGTGTTTACCATGCGCGTTGTGCCTCCTCATAACATTGACCAAACCATTGAACCGCGAAGGCGCGAAGAGGGAATCAAAATTGAATCTTTGTTTCTTCTCCGTATTCCTTCGCGTTCTTCGCGCCTTCGCGGTTCAAACATCTCTTATTGGCGGACGAGTTCCCAGACCATGTGCGGGAGTTGCGGGCGGATCAATTTGTCCAGCGCGAGCCGCACCGCCGCTGATGAGCCGGGGATGGAGATGATGATCCGGTTGCGGTACGTGCCCGCCGTCGCGCGGGACATGATGGCGGCGGGGCCGATCTCCGCGTAACTCAGCGAGCGGAAGATTTCGCCGAAGCCGACCAGTTGCTTCTCCAGCACGCGGTCGATCACATCGAACGTCGTGTCCCGCCGGGCAATGCCGGTGCCGCCGTTGAAGATGATCGCGTCGCACTCCGGGTCGCTCGTCGCCTCATTGAGCGCCGCGTGGATCGGCCCGTTGTCATCCTTGACGACGCGATAGAACGCGATCGTGTGGCCGTCCGCGCCGAGCGCCTCGCGTAGGATGCGCCCGCTCACGTCGGTCTCCTCCGTCCGCGTGTCGCTGACGGTGATGATCGCGACGCAAACCGAGGGTATCTCCCGCGCCGCCTGTTCCTCGTGCTGCGCCGCGCTCGTCTCGCCACCGGTGTTGCTCACGCGCCCACCCCCGCCATCGCGGCGACCGGCACGCCCTCAATTGCCGTCAGTTCCCCCTGCAAAAACCACGGGGTCGCGCGGTCGATGCGGACGTGAACCATCTGGCCGAGCCGATCCACGTCGTCCGCGAAGAAGACGAGTTTGTTGCCGCGCGTCCGTCCGCGCCAGCGCCCGTCGCCTTGCCCATCGACGAGAATTTCCATCTCGCGCCCGACGAGCCGGTCGTTGTGCTCCTGCGAAACGCGCTCCTGCAACCGCTCGACGGCCTGATGGCGGGCCAGTTTTGTCTCGCGCGGCACATCGTCCTCCCAGCGCGCGGAGGCCGTCCCCTTGCGGGGCGAGTACATCGCGACGTGCGTGACATCGCAGCGGACATCCTCAAGCAGGCTCAGGGTGTTCGCGAACTGCGCCTCCGTCTCGCCGCAGAAGCCGACAATGATGTCGGTGGCGATGGTCGTCTCCGGCATGACGGCGCGGATCGTCTCGATCTGCCGCCGGTACTCGTTCGCGGTATAGTTGCGGCGCATCTTGCGGAGCATCTCGTCGTCGCCCGCCTGCACGGGCAGGTTGATGTGCTCGCAGACCTTCGGGAGATCGGCGACGGCGCGCACGATCCGCTCGGACATGTACGCGGGGTGCGACGTGAGGAAGCGGATGCGGTCGAGCCCCGGCGTGTCGTGGATCGCTTCGAGCAGGTCCGCGAGGTCCGTCCCGTCCTTGAAGTCGTAGCCGTAGCGATCCACGATCTGCCCAAGCAGCGTCACCTCGCGCACGCCGCGCGCCGCGAGCGCCGCGACCTCGGCCTGCAAATCCACGATCGGGCGGGAGCGCTCCTTGCCCCGGCGGTAGGGGACGATGCAGTACGAGCAGACCTTGTTGCACCCCATGATGATCGGGACGAACGCGGTCACGCTCGGCGCGGTGTGCTCCGGCAGGTAGAAGTGCGGCAGGGCGGTGAGATCGTCGTCCATCTCCGGCACGATGCGGCCCAATTCTTCGAGCGCGGCAGGCTCGAAGACGAGATCGAGCACGGGGTACTGCTTCATCAGCTCGTCCTCGTGCTTCGTCGCCATGCAGCCCGTGAGCGCGATCTTCAGGTCCGGCTTCTCGCGCTTCAGTTTGTAGAGCGCGCCGATCTTGCCCCGGACCTTGTCCTCCGACGCCTGCCGGACGACGCAGGAGTTGAGGACGATCACGTCCGCCTCCCGCTCCGTCTTCGCCTC
>JBBSII010000652.1:0-2809 GCA_038232175.1 Thermomicrobiales bacterium | reverse complement strand
TGGCGTGTAGTCCGCGTCGCAGGCCGCGCAGTGGAACTGCATCCGCGTCCGCCGCACATTAAGTTGCGCCCCCTCGGCCACCGTGCCGGGGGTCAGCGCGTCGAAGTAGAAGAGGATCGAGTCGTCAATGATGCTCGTTCGTTCCCCGATCACCAGATTGATGGCGAGAACCTTCTTCGCGCCAATCCGCTGGGCATGCGTTTCCACCGTCTCCAGCAGATAGGTCATGACGGATAACTCGTGCACAGTGCCTCTCTTGAGTGGGGAGTGGGCAGTGAGCAGTGAGCAGTGAGCAGGATGGCTCGGATTGCTGCCCACTGTCCACTGCCCACCGCGCACTGTCTACATCGATCGTATGCGCAGATACCGCCGGATGTCGGGAATCTGGACGAGAACAACGCCCACCACCGCAACCAACGCGCCGATCAAGAGTCGCTTTTGCATCGTGCCCTCCTTGTATGCTGTCCACTATCCTACTACCGCTCACTAACCGCCACCGATGGAGTCGTGCCGAGCAGTTTCCCGACGAGCGACCGGACGACCCACGTTGCCTCCTCAATCGCCGCCTGTACTGGCGCGCTCAGGCCCATCTGTCCCTCCTCCGGCCCGAATGTCAGCGGCTCGCAGCCAACGACGTAGACCGGCGGCGGCTGGCCGCCGAGTGTGCGCACCAGCATGAGCACGGTCAGCGGATCGATGCTGTGCATCGCGATCGCGCGCGCGTCCGCATCCGGCAGCGCGGCGAGATCCGGCTCGATGACGGAGATCGTACCCGGCGCTTCGCCGCGCGCCAGCGTATCCACGAGAATCGCCGCGTCGTAGCCGTCCATCAGCGCGTAGGCGAGATCGAAGCCGCGAATGCCGAAGTCCACGACGCGCACGCCCTCCGGCATCGCTTGCCGTGCCAGCACCTGCGCTGTCTCGACCCCGAAGGCGTCGTCCCCCAGGAAGATGTTGCCGATCCCGGCGACGAGGATGCGCGGCGCAGCCACGGTCACAGTCGTGGTCATGGCGTTTCTCCCGCCGGGGGATCGAGCGGCACGACCTCGTCGAGCGAGAAGAAGAAGCGGTGGCCGGGCAACCGGAGTTTGCCAAGGTATGCCCCTGGATCGTCGTCCACGGTGACGGCCACATGGATGCGGTCGTCGTAGTCCTGCTGGATGGACTCGACGGTCGCGTCGCGGCCCTTTAGGGCAAGATCGAGGATGTCGCCGCCGCCGCGCGGCCACAACCGCACCCGGTCGCCCAGCTTCAGATTGGTCGCGCCGACGCGCACCTGCTCGAGTTGCCGGATCGCGTCCTCGCCCGTCGTGCCGTCGGGATTCCACACCCGCTCGTCCCATTCGTTCATGCTTCGTCCCCACGCGGCGGGAGACTGCGGATGATCCCGTGCATTTTCATGAAGTGCTCCTGCGGAATTGCCTCGGTCAGCGCGAGCAAGTCCCGACCGCGCGTATCGGATTGCTGAATCTCCCGTTTCTCATCGTCGGTGAGCGTCAGGATGCGCAAGGTGAGGATCTCGTCAATCTCCGTGCCGTCGAAGAGGTTCGTGGCGCTTTCTGGGGCGATTTGCGGGTAATCGTAGAGGATAATCGGCGACGAGAGTATCATGCTCCGGCCGCCCTCCTCGCCGGCCAGCACCGGCCACGTCCCGACATTCTGACAGCCCGCTACCAACTCCCGGGCCTCTGCCGGGGGATCGATGAGCGAGACGAACGCGCCGCCCTGGATGCCCAGAATGGTGTGCGTCGAGATGAACGTCAGCGGGATCGCGTCCTCCCGACTCGCGGTGTCGGGCGTTGCCAGCGGGGTCAGGTTCTCGATGCGGACGGAGAGTTTGTCGACACCCTCCGCCACCCGCTCCGCGCCGATCGTGATCACGCCATCAATCGCGCGGTGCGTGCGGATCAGCGCCCCGACATCGTTGTTGGCGGCGTCGCGAAGCGGTTCGATTTCCTGCGAGGCCGGGAAATGGATCGGCACACGCGCCGGTGCGGTGATGAGATCGGCCAAGGACAAGTCCGCTGCATCGACGCTTCGCTCAACCGCTTCCTGCCAGGGCCGGTACACCCGCTCCCCGACCTGCAACTCGTCAACCGGGCGGAAGGCGGAGGGTGCAGTCGTTTCGCCCACCGTCAGCGCGATGAGGTGCAGAAACCGGACGCGCACGGTCACGGCGCCATCGCCGCCACCGGCGATGAGGCATTCCGTCTGCATCGTGCATCCTTCGGTGCCGCGCTGCGCCGCGCTGTATACCGCCGGATAGATCCCGCCGAACGTCCAGCGTTGCTGATTCTTCACGGAGGTCTGCCGGTAGGGGTAGAGGAGATAGCCCTCGTAGAGCACGGCGTCCGCGATCTGCTGTACCTGATCGAAATTCATCGCTTCACCGCCTCCGCCTCGCTGAGAAGGCGCACGATCACCCGCTCCCAGGTCGGTATCCCGTTGCGGGACTTGTATTCGTACAATTGGTCGAAGACATCCTGCGGCAGATCGAGCCACGCGGTGTTAGGGTAGTAATGGTCCATCATCGCGCGCCAGACCGCGATGGGCAGCCGGAAATTCGCTTCCTTCTCCCACGGGATCTGGCCGATCCGCATCGCCCCCGCGTCTCGGTAGAAGATCGTCCCACTGAACAGGAGACACAGGGGCACGTCGCCCTCCTCCAGACCGTGGAAGTATTTCGTCGCCGCCACGTTGAAGTCGTAGGTGCATGGCACGGGGAGATCAACGACCGTGCTCCCCGTGAACGGCGGCACGGTGACATTGGCGTGGGTCCAGAGCATCGCGCGGAGCGTCTGATTCCAGC
>JBBSII010000651.1:0-2833 GCA_038232175.1 Thermomicrobiales bacterium | reverse complement strand
TCTGCCGCGACCACGGGACGTGGCCGGAGTTGATCGACCTCCACACCCGGTCCGACGGGCAGATCTACTCCAGCCCGGAGCAGCGCGACTGGTTCGCGACGGTCATTCCCGGCTGTGTCTGCGCGGATCGCACCCTCGTGCTGGATGGCGATCTGCCGAAACGCGACTGGTTCACCGATGCGCCCTCGCCCCGGCTATCGGCGTCGGATGGGGAGCTCCACACGGTCGTCCCCGGTCGGCCCATTGGGCTGGAGCCGACGCATCTTGCCGCGCTGGCGCGGAACGGCATCCATCTGCACTTCTACGGCGACGTGAATCACACGGGCTGGCGGTCGTGGGTCGATGAGGCGCGGGGCGAGGCCGCCGGGTTTCTCCACCTGCACGGGCATGTTGGCCAGGATCGGTGGGTCTCCGAGTTCTCCCAGTATGACGCGGGGTGGCTCCACTTCCTCAAGAGCGCGAACGAGGGAGAATTGCGCCGCGCCTATTGGGATGACCTCAATTACCCCGCGCGTATCGCGACGCTGATGGCGGCGGGGCTGCCGCTCCTGCAGTACGACAACGTCGGCTCGATCTTCGCGACGCAATCGCTGGCGTGGGAGCACAACCTCGGTCTCTTCTTCCGTGAGATGGCAGACCTGGGGGAGCAATTGTGCGATGAGGCGCGGATGGAGCGACTGCGGGAGAGCGTGTGGCGTCAGCGCGAGGCGTTCACCTTCGATTATCACGCCGACCGGCTGATCGACTTCTTCCGGCGCGTCATCGATGCGAGTGGGAGATAGCGCGTTCCTCACGCCAATCGCTATCCGCGCGTCGCGGCGGCGATTTCATCGAGCGGGAACTTCGGTGTGCGGTCGGCGTACAGGAGGCCGTTGCTTTCCTGGTACGTGTCGGCGAACTGCGTGTAGCAGAAACCCGCGAAGAGCGAGAGCGAGCGAATCGTCGCCAGCAGACGCTGATAGCGTTCCGCGAACTCGCGTGTGCTGTCCGAGCGGGCGTAACCCCAGGTCGTGCCCGCGTCCGCCGAGAGCGCAATGCCACCGAACTCCGACAGTATGATCGGCTGGTCGATGCGCGAGTCTTCCGCGAGGGAAAGGAGACGCCCGCCGGGTCGTTCGCGCCGGAAGAGATTGGGGATCGCCTCCGGGGAGGCGTAGCGGCGCGAGATCCGTTCCGGGTCGCCGTCGTAATCGTGGATGCCGATCATATCCGTCGCGACGCTCTCCCAGCCGTCGTTGCCGATCACCGGGCGGTCGGGGTCGATGGTTTTCGTCAGGTGGTACAGCGCGCGGACGTACTCGCGCTGCGCGGCAGTGCCCGGCAGGTCCGGCACGCCCCACGACTCGTTGAAGGGAACCCATGTGATGATGCACGGGTGGCTGATGTCGCGATCGATGGCGTCGAGCCAATCCCGCGTGACGCGCTCCACCGACGTCCGGGTGAATCGGTACGCGCTCGGCATCTCCTCCCAGACGAGCAGCCCGAGGCGATCCGCCCAGTAGAGGTAGCGCGGGTCCTCGATCTTTTGATGCTTGCGGACGCCGTTGAATCCCATCGCCTTCGCCAGTTCGACATCCCGACGGAGGGCATCGTCGTTCGGCGCGGTCAGGCCACTTTCCGGCCAGTACCCCTGATCGAGCACCATCCGTAGCCCGATGGGGCGCCCGTTCAGCATGAATCGGTCCCCCTGCGCGCCGACGGAGCGGAGCGCGGTGTAGCTCTCCACCCGATCGATCACCGCCCCGTTGCCGTCGCGGAGTTCGAGGAGGGCAGTAAGCAATGTTGGCTGTTGCGGACTCCAGAGCAGATCGTTGCGGTAATTATCGACGCCGGGGTCAGAAAGGGCGATCCGCCGCGTGACATCCGTGCCGATCACCGCGTAGGCGTCGTCCGCCAGCACGTTGTCCCCGTTCCGCAGTGTGACGTGCAGCCGGAGATCGTCGTGAAGTTCACCCGCCATTGCCGCTTCGAGGCCGATCTCCCACCGCTCGAGGTTCGGAACCCAACGAAGGTGGCGGATTGAACTCCGGGGCACGGTCTCCAACCAGACGGTTTGCCAGATGCCCGACGTGCGCGGATACCAGATGACGTGCGGCTCGCGCTGCCAGTCCTGCTTGCCGCGTGGCTTGGCGAGATCGAACGGGTCGTCATCCGCGCGCACGATCAAAGTCTGCGGGTCGGTGGGCGTGAGATAGTCGGTGATGTCCGCGCCGAACGGCGTGTAGCCGCCCTCGTGCCGCGTCACGATCATGCCGTTTACCCAGACCGTCGCGGCGTAATCGACCGCGCCGAAGTAGAGGATCAGCCGCGCGCCGTTGTCGAGCGTTGGCGCCCCGAAGGTGCGTCGATACCAGCAGACGTGGTGAAAGCCGGTGTCCGCGATGCCACTCGCCTCAGTCTCCGGCGCGAAGGGCACGATGATCGTGCCCTTCCAAGTGACGTCGGTGGGATTGCGCCAGCGTGCGGTTTCCTCCGACGCGAAGTCCCATGCACCGTTGAGGGAAACCCACGTATCGCGAACGAGGAGTGGGCGCGGATGGCCGTGTGCCGATGTGGTGTCGATTGTGGTCATGCGTGCGGTGCCCTCACTCTCGTGCATACATCCCCGGCCATCATCGTTCGCCGGGGGGTTGCCGCAGTGTAGTGAGTAGCCGCACGGTTGGTCAACCGCCCGCTGTGCCGAGGGTACGCATCAATCGTATGCGTGAGCGTGATGTGACGGCTTTCTTCGCCAGCAGGCGATGCCGCCACGGATGCGTCGTTGCCGCACGCAGGGGGGGCAGCTGCGGTACGCCCGTCGTGGGGATGACGCGGCGGGTGGCGGACGGTGGGG
>JBBSII010000650.1:0-2870 GCA_038232175.1 Thermomicrobiales bacterium | reverse complement strand
GGTGCGCACCGAGGCGACGCGGCGGGGATACACCGCGCATATCCGCAGGCGGGATGCCGAGCGGGCGGCGCCGCATCCCGACGGCAAGGCACGGCGAGGGGTGGTGGAGCGGGCGCACAGTTGGCTGAACCGCTCGCGCCGACTGCTGGGTCGGTGGGAGAAGAAGACGGCGAACTACGTCGCGTTTGTGCATCTGGCATGTGCCCAACTGCTCTTCTCCAAATCTATCCGGGTTTCCGGATAAGCTCTAAGAAGGAAGCGCGATAGCGGGGGCATGGCTGTCCGTTTGTCTGGTCGCCGCCACGAGAAGCCCGCGCTTTCTTTCTTGACGGGAAAGGTTGAAAATGCAGCCCGGCGATGATGCGAGACGAACATGGCGGGAACACACGGAAGGGCGGTGCGCGTGATACGAATTGCTATTGTCGGGGCGGGCACGATGGGCACGATTCACGCCCAGTCGTGCGGCAACCTCCCGAACGCGACCGTCACCTGGGTCGCGGATGAGGACGAGGGGCGCGCGACGATGCTGGCGCAGACCTGCGGCGCGCGCGCGACCACCGATGTGGATGCCGCACTCGGCACTGATGATGTGGATGTCGCGGTCGTCACCGTGCCGACGCCGTTCCATCGCGCGATCACCGAGCGGGCGGCGGCGCACGGCAAACACGTCTTCTGCGAGAAGCCCATCGCGCGCACCGTCGCGGACGCGCGCGCGATGGTGGCGGCGTGCGAGCGGGCGGGCGTGCTGCTCACGGTCGGGCACGTCGTGCGTTTCTTCCCGGAGTACGCGCGCATCCGTGCGCTGCTCGCGGAGGATGCGGTGGGGACGGTCGGCGTCGTCCGCGCGGCGCGGCTGAACGCCAACCCCGCGCTCGCCCGCCCGTGGTACGGTAACCGCGCGTGGAGCGGCGGCGTGATCGTGGATCTGATGATTCACGACCTCGACGCGCTCCGGTGGTACTTCGGCGAGGTCGAGCGCGTCTATGCCCGTGGCCTGAGCGACACGGGTGATCGCGTGACGAGCGATTACGCGCTCGCCGTGCTGCGTTTCGCGAGCGGCGTGATCGCGCACGTCGAGGCGAGTTGGGCGCACGCGCACTTCCGCACGAGCATCGAGATTGCCGGGAGCGCCGGTCTCTTGCGTCATGCCAGCGAGGAGAGCAACGCGCTTCGCGTCGAGCACACCGCGCCGCAACACGAGGACGTGGCGCGCGTGCAGGTGCCACGCAGCCCCCTCGCGGAGGGGCCGTATCAGACGGAACTGCGCCACTTCCTCGCCGCAGTCGAGGCGGGGACTCCGCCGCTCGTGACAGGTGACGAGGCGGTGCGCTCGCTGACGCTCGCCCTGGCGGTGCTTCAATCAGTCGAGACGGGACGCCCGGTTCACGCGACCGACGGCATGCTGCAGATTGCGGAGGGGGCGGCATGAAGGTCGGAATCCTCAGTTTTGCCCACGTGCACGCGCCGGGATACGCGCGCTGTCTCGCGGCGATGCCGGACATCGAGTTGGTCGCCATCGCGGACGAAGACGAGGAACGAGGGGCGGCGGCGGTCGCACAGTTCGGCGGCACCTGGCACGCCGATTACCGCGATCTGCTCGCGCGGGGCGATGTCGCGGCGGTGATCGTCACGTCGCCGAATGCGTCGCACCGGGAGATGGTCGTTGCCGCCGCCGCTGCGGGGAAGCACGTCCTGTGCGAGAAGCCCCTCGCGACGACGCGCCCCGACGCCCTGGCGATGATCGCGGCGTGCCGGATGCACAGCGTCAAACTGATGACTGCCTTCCCGATGCGCTTCAGCCCTGCGGCGCTCGCGCTACGCGCGGCAGTTCAGGCGGACGAGGCGGGCACGCCGCGCGCGGTGATGGCGACGAACCACGGGAAGATGCCGCCCGGTTGGTTCTCCGACCCCGCGCTCGCAGGCGGTGGCGCGGTGATGGATCACACCGTCCACGTCGCCGATCTTCTGCGGTGGATTTTCGGCTGCGAGATCACGCGCGTCTACGCGGAGGTGGACACGCGCATCCACCCCGGCATCCCGACGGACGATGTCGCGCTGCTCATGATGGAACTGGAGAACGGGATGTTCGCCAGCCTCGACCCGAGTTGGGCGCGCCCCGCGACGTGGCCGACCTGGGGCGGCCTGACGATGGATGTGATCGGTGATCGCGGCGTGGTGGCGATGAATGCCTTCAACCAGAACTTCCAGCGGTACGACGACCGCGCCGAACGGTACAGCCTCCTGCCGTGGTCGGAGGGCGGCGACCCCGCGATGCTCCGCGCCTTCTTCGACGCTATCGCGCACGACACGGAACCACCGATCACGGGCGAAGACGGGCTGCACGCGCTGGAAGTCGCCTTGTGCGCCTACGAGTCCGCCCGGCGGCACGAGCCGGTCGCGTGCCCCGGCGTGTTGGCGGGGGCGGCGGGATGATGAACGTCGGCATCATCGGGTGCGGCAACATCGCCGTTGGCTCGTACCTCCCCGCCCTCGCCAAATTGCGCGACCGTGCGCGCGTTGTGGCGGTCTCCGATCCCATCGTGGCGCTTGCGGAGCGGGCGGCAGCGTTGGCCGATGGCGCGCACGTTTACCCCGGCCACACCGAACTGCTCGCTCATCCGGGCCTCGACGCCGTCTTCAACCTCACGCCCGCGCCGATGCATTACACCGTCAATGCCGCCGTGCTCGACGCGGGCGTGCACCTCTACACGGAGAAGACGCTCGCGAGCACGCTGGACGAGGCGCGCGATCTGATCGCGCGGGCGCGGGGTCGCCTCTTCCTCTGCGCCCCGGCGATGATGGCGACAACGCGCTTCCGCTGGTTGCACGCCTATCTCGACGCCGGTCGGATCGGCACGCCGCACCTCGCG
>JBBSII010000649.1:0-2870 GCA_038232175.1 Thermomicrobiales bacterium | reverse complement strand
GGTTCAAATCCCGCTTCAGCGGCACTCGGGCAGGAGCGGCTTCTGGATGAAGAGTGGCGAGCACTGCGGGCGGTAGAGGCCGACCTGACCGAGCAGGAGTTGCCGCCCGAGTTGGCCGAGTTCGATGGCGTTGGGCGTGTCGTTGAACTCGGGGTGGAACTCGAAGCGCGCCCGCTCGAACCACTGCACGGTGTACGCGACGCCGTCCGTCGGGTTCGGCTCGATGGTCTCCTCGGAGATCGGGTAGCCGAAGATCGCGGTGCCGCCGTTCTGGTCGAAGAACCTCTTGAATTGCCCGCCGATGGAGTGCTGCGACTGGACGAAGTATGCGCGATCCGGCCCCGCCGGGACGAGCGGCTGCGGCGGGAATGCCGGGTCGGTGCGCCCCGCCGTGATGATTCTGCCGAGGTTCGTCAGTTGCACGGCCTGCGGCGACCCCGCCGCTTCGGGGTGGTACTCGAACCGCGCCCGCTCGAAGTACTGGACGGCGAGTTGGCTGCCCGCATCGAGTACCTCATTCGTCAGCGGGTAGCCGAAAATCGCGGTGCCGCCATTCGCGTTCCAGAAGGTAAGGAAACTGTAGCCGATGACATACCCCGTCTGCGGGAAGTAGCGCAAATCCTGCCGGACAACAACGGGCGGTGCGGCGTCGGGGAAGGTGATCGCGCGCCCGCCGAGCGTGCCGCCCTCTGCCCAGACGACGTTCGTGCCGCTGACGACCGGTGCGGCAAGCGAGGCGCGCTGGCTCTGGATCGCGTAGCCGACATGGCGCGTGAGGTCGTAGCCGAAGAGTTTGTTCGACGTGACGGTATAGACGACCGTCGCGCCATCGAAGCCGATGCTCGCGATCTGATCCTGCCCGGCGAGGGTCGCGGCGATGGATTCCACGGCATTCGTCGCGAAATCGTAGACGAGAATGCGCGTCCCCTGTGCCAGCGCGAGCCGATTCTTCGCGAAGCCGAACAGTGCTTCCTTGCCGCCGAACGCATCATTGATCGCCAATCGCTCGCCCGAATCGAGGTCGAAGAGGATCATGCGGCTCAGGCGGGACGGGTCGGCGGTGAGGTGCGGGAAGACGACGCGGTGGCCGGAGACACGCGGTGATCCCATTGTTTCCAGCGCGAGTCGCGCGGCGGGGATGCGCCCCGCCTCGGCGGTGACGCTGGTGGCGCGATCCCACACCCGCACCGCCAGCCCGGACGCATCGAGCGACAGCCACGCGACGACGCCGGACTCCCCGACCGACGGCGCCGCGACCTTCGCATCACCGACCGGGACGGTGAACGGCGCGTTGCTCGCGAGATCGACCCCCGCGATGCCGCCCGCGCCCTGCTTCCAGACGACGATGCCGCCCGCGATATCCGGCTCACTCCCGTTAGACGCGGGAATCGGCAGCGCCTGACCATTGGAGAGGTCGATGCCGAAGACGCCGCCGGTGTCCTGCCAGACGACCTGCGTACCGCTCAAGCGCGGGTGCGTGATCGCCCCCGGCGCGACCGGAAGCGTGAATGGCACGATGGTCGGTCCGTCCGCGCGGACGGCCGTCGCGAGCGGCAGCAATAATGATGTCAGTAGCAGAATTATGCCCCAGCGGCGCGCCCGGAATCCCCGTCCTCGCATACCCTCTCCCCCTCATCGGCCTGTTGTTCCTCTGGAAGTGTATGTGTGAACAGACGCGGAGCGCAATGATGTGTAAAAAAGTAGCCAGTAGTTAGTAGACAGTAGACAGTGATCGCTCGAATCCATCCAAATTATAGTCCCTTGCCCCATCGTAGGTTCAAACAAGGATTCTCCCGCTGACTGACTACCGACTATTGGCTACTATCTCCTGCTACAATCAGCCCAGGAGGTGCAACATGCAACGATTCGCGGGAAAAGTGGCTCTGGTGACGGGTGCGGGGTCGGAGCGTGGCATCGGGCGGGCGACGGCGCTCGCGCTGGCGGCGGAGGGCGCACACGTCGTCATCACCGATGTAGTGGCGGAGGGCGTGGAGCGCGTCGCCGCCGAACTGCGCGAGCACGCCGACGCGCTCGGCGAAGTGGCGGACGTGCGGAGCAAGGCGGACATGGAGCGGGTTGTCCGCGCCGCGACGGAGCGGTTCGGCGGGTTGGACATCCTCGTCAACAACGCGGGGCTGACACGCCCAACCAAATTCCTCGACATCAGTGAGGAAGAATACGACCTCGTGGTGGACGTGAACCTTAAGGGGATGTTCATGACATCGCAGGCGGCGGTCCCGGCGATGCTGGCGCGCGGCAAAGGGGCGATTGTCTCGCTCTCGTCGGTCTCCGGGCAGCGGGGCGGCGGGGTCTTCGGCACGTCGCACTACGCGGCGGCGAAGGCGGGCATTGCGGGCCTCACGCGCGCCCTCGCGCGCGAACTCTCGCCGCAGGGCATCCGCGTCAACTGCGTCGCGCCCTCGCTGATCGACACGGACATCTTCGGTGGGCAAGTATCAGAGGAGCGCAAGAAGGAACTGGGCGAATCGACGCTCGTTGGGCGGGTCGGCAACGTCGCGGATGTCGTCAACGGCATCCTCTTCCTCGCCTCCGACGCGAGCGAATACCTCACCGGCGTCACGCTCGACATCAACGGCGGCTCGCACCTGCATTAATTATCCCGTGTGGGTTACGCGTTGTGCGTACGTGAGGCCGAAACCTGTTGATCGGCCTCACGTTGATTTCGAGTACGCAATGACAAAGCGGCGTCCTCCGTGCGTACATGAGGCAGCGAAGCCGTGGCGTAGTCAACGGCCCTCTCGCCTGGGCCTGCCCGCTATGCGACCGACAACGCCACTTCAGCATCCAGCGTGATTAAGTCCGGCCCGACGCTGAGAATCGTCGCGGGTTCGATGGGTGTCGTCGTGCCG
>JBBSII010000648.1:0-2871 GCA_038232175.1 Thermomicrobiales bacterium | reverse complement strand
TGCTTGCCGACCATGAAGCCGGTGATGTTCTGCAGGAAGACGAGCGGCACCCGCCGCTTGGCGCAGAGTTCGACGAAGTGCGCCCCCTTCTGCGCGCTCTCCGCGAAGAGGATGCCGTTGTTCGCGACCATGCCGACGGGGTAGCCGTGGAGCCGCGCGAAGCCGCAGACGAGCGTCGCGCCGTACCGCTCCTTGAACTCCTGGAAGCGGCTGCCGTCCACGATCCGCGCGATCACCTCGCGCACGTCGAACCCGGTGCGCGCGTCGCTCGGCACGATGCCGCCCAACTCGTCGGGGTCGTATGCGGGCGGTTCGGGCGGGAGGACGGCCCACGGCGCGTGTTTCGTCCCCGGAATGCCCGCGACGATGCCGCGACAGATGGCGAGCGCGTGCTCGTCGTTGACGGCGTAGTGATCCGCGACGCCGGATTGGGTGGTGTGCACCTCCGCGCCGCCGAGTTCCTCGGCGGTCACTTCCTCGCCCGTCGCGGCCTTCACCAGCGGCGGGCCGCCGAGGAAGATCGTCCCGGTGCCGCGCACGATGACCGTCTCGTCGCTCATCGCGGGGACGTACGCGCCGCCCGCCGTGCACGACCCCATCACGGCGGCGATCTGCGGGATACCGGCGGCGGAGAGTTGCGACTGATTGTAGAAGATGCGCCCGAAGTGCTCGCGGTCCGGGAAGACATCCGCCTGCAACGGGAGGAATGCGCCGCCGGAATCGACGAGGTAGATGCACGGCAGGTGGTTCTGCGCGGCGATCTCCTGCGCGCGCAGGTGCTTCTTGACGGTGAGGGGATAGTACGTGCCGCCCTTCACCGTCGCGTCGTTGGCGACGATGACGACCTCGCGCCCGCAGACGACACCGACCCCCGTGACGATCCCCGCTGCGGGCGCATCGTTGTCGTACATCTCCCACGCGGCGAGCGGGCTGAGTTCCAGAAATGGCGTGCCGGGGTCCGCGAGCAGGTCGATCCGCTCCCGCGCCAGCAGCTTTCCCCGCGCCCGGTGCCGCGTGATCGCGCCCTCGCCGCCACCGCGCGCCACTTGCCGCAGCCGCGCGCGCAACTCCGCGACGAGGCCGCGCATGATCGCCGCGTTCGCCCGGAACTCCGGCGTGCCCGTCTCCAGATTCGTCGGCAGGACGGGCATCGCGGCGCGTGACGTGTCATCAATCGTTTGCGGAGTGACAACCACAGGGCGGTCCTTCCTCTGGCCTTGTTGGGTGTGTCGTCTCATTAGAGAGCGTGGCGGCGGGCTTGCTCCGATTACGCGCATAGCGTATCACAGCGCCGGAAAGACGGTTCGCCTGGCCCGACTCCACCCGCCCACCGATCAACGGCGCGCGGGCGCCTTCATCTTCTGACCGCTCCTGCCCTTGATCGGTTCCGGCGGTGAGGGCGGTGGGGCGAATCGTCGCGCCTTTTCGTCCGCGTAATCGCTGTAGCCACCGGCGTACTCGGTCAGGTCGCCGCCCTCGATCTCGTAGATGCGGTTGCATGTCCGGTCGAGGAAGTAGCGGTCGTGCGAGATGGTGACGAGGGTGCCGTCGAAGGCATTGAGCGCGTCCTCCAGTACCTCGGTGGAGGCGATGTCGAGGTGATTCGTCGGCTCATCGAGCAGGAGGCAGTTCGCGCCGCCGATCATCAGCCGCGCCAATTGCAGGCGGCTCTTCTCGCCGCCGCTGAGGTTCGCGATCGGCTCGCTCGCCTGGCGGTAGGTAAAGAGGAAGCGACCGAGAATGCCCATCGCGGTCTCGGCGGTCATCGGCTTGACGGTGCGGATGCACTGCATCGGCGTCTCGCTCGCGTCGAGCACATCGTGCTGCTGCGCGTAGTGGCCGAGGCGGATGGAGGGGCCGATCCAGACCTCGCCCTCGGTCGGCGTGTCCCGCCCGAGCAGCAGCTGGACGAGCACGGACTTGCCCATGCCGTTGCGCCCGACGATACCGACGCGCTCACCCCGCCAGAGCGTGAAGTTGATGTCCATCAGCACGATTGTGTCGTCGAACGCGCGCGCGAGGTGCCGCGCCTCGATCACCTTCTGGCCGCCGCGCTCGCTCGACTTAAACCGGAGGCCCATCTTGCGCCGTTCGAGCACGGGCCGCTCGACCTTGTCCATCCGGTCGATCTGCCGCTGCTTGTTCATCGCCTGCTTCTTGTGCCGCTCGTCCAGCACCATATTCGCCCAGAGTGTGAACCGCGCGACGGCCTCCTCCAGCCGCTTGATCTCCTTCTGCTGCGACGTGTAATCCTGCTGCTGCTTCAATAGCGCGAGTTCGCGCTGCGTCAGGTAACTGGAGTAGTTACCCTGGTAGAGCGTCAGGCGCCCATCGGCCATCTCGGCGATCTGCGCGACGGTGTCGTCGAGCAGGTAGCGGTCGTGGGAGATGAGGATGAGCGTGCCGCCGTAGGCGCGGATCACCTCCTCCAACATCGCCTTGCCGGGGAGGTCGAGATGGTTGTCCGGCTCGTCCAGCAGGAGAATATCCGGCCTGGCGATCAGACAGCGGGCGAGGCCGACCATCTTGCGCTGCCCGCCGCTCAGTCGGGCGACGGATTGCGCGTGCGACTCCGGCGGCAGGCCGAGGCGGATCAGGAGGTCGCGCGCGTCGTTGCGGAAGCGCGGCCCGCCCGACTCCTCGTATTGTTCGAGGATTTCCGCCTGCCGTTCGAGCGCGCGGCCCATTCGCTCGATGTCTTCCGCGCACGCGGGGTCAGCGAGCGTCGCCTCCACGGTGTCGAGTTCCGCTTCCAGCGCGAGCAGGTCGGCGCGGCCACCGATCACCTCGTCGAGCGCAGGCGCAGTCGTTTGCTCGGCGTACTCCTGCGGCAGGTACGCGACCGTGATGCCATTCCGCAGCGTGCGGACG
>JBBSII010000647.1:0-2873 GCA_038232175.1 Thermomicrobiales bacterium | reverse complement strand
TTCATGGTGCGTGCATTCAACGAACTCTACGACATCGCGCAGGTACACAAGGTCAGCCTGCGTACGGCGGCGCTCATCCTCGGTGTTCAGCGGGTAGTCGAGGCGACGCAGTCACAGGGTATTTTCCCATAAGAGAAACCATACTGGGGCGGCGACGGTTAGCCGTTCGCCTCCCCGGCGAGCACGTCGCGCAGCGCATCTTCGTGGCTGCGGCGCGTGATCGCGATGATACGGTCACCGGCGGCGAAGCACGTCTCGCCGCGGGGCATGACGAGCGCATCGGCGCGCACGATCGCCGCGACGACCGTATCATCCGCGAATTGGAGGTTGCGGATTTCCTTCCCGACGACGGGCGAATTGCGGTCGAGGTCAATCTCGACAATCGTCAGGTCCGCGTGGCGGAGCGTGCTCAGGTGGATCAGCGGGCGGTTCGGGATTTCCTCCTCGATGCGGTTGAGGATGATGTTCGTCTGGCTGACGGTGTACTGCACGCCGAGTCGGCGAAAAATCTCTTCGTTCTTCGGGTTGTTGATCCGCGCGATCACCTTCGGCAGATTGAATCGGTGCTGGGCGAGTTGCGCGACGACGAGGTTGTCCTCATCGTCGCCGGTTGTCGCGATGAGGACGTCTGCGCGCGCGAGGCCGGCTTTTTCGAGGATCGCCACCTCGCAGCCGTCGCCCTGCAGCACGACCGCGCCGAAGCGCTCACTCCATGTGCGGACCTTCGCGGCGTCCTTCTCGATCAGCAGCACCTCGTACCCCTCATTGACGAGGGTCTTTGTCAGGTAATAGCCGACCTTGCCGCCACCGACCACGACGATGTACACGCCACGACTCCCTCATTGAGCGGTTAATGGGTTAGGCGCCGGATTGATCCGGGCGAGACGTTACCTGTTCGCGAATTAGTTGCGCGATCGTCGCCGTCGGGCAGATCGTCTTCAGCCCCAACTGCGCGTACGCATCCGCACGGTCAACATCGTACACCCGCGCGATCACCTCCGGCACGCGGAAGACCTGCCGGGCGATCTGCGCCGCCATGATGTTCGGGTTGTCATTGTTCGTCACCGCGATGAATGTCTGCGCGCCCTCGATGCCCGAACGGCGCAGGACATCCTCATCGATGCCGGTACCAAGGATCGTCCGCCCGCGAAAATTCTCCGGCAGGCGGCGAAAGGCGTGACCGTCCATGTCGATCACGGTCACATTGTATCCCTCACCGTCCATCATCGTGGCGAGCCGCGAACCGACCCGGCCACAGCCGAGGATCACCACGTCCGTCGTGCGGGAGACTGGAATGCGTGAATCCTGCGTCTGCATGGCCGTTTGTTCCGTACCCTTCCTCATTGTGAACTACCGGACTGGCGGTAATGCCCGGAGCGGCAGTCGGCAGACCCAGACTTCGCACATCGCGTGCGTGAGCACATAGGGCACCGTGGAACCGAACGTTGATTCCCCGTACTTCTCGCGCAACTCCGCACCGAGCACGATCAGGTCTGCGCCACGCTGCACGGCCTCGTCCACAATTGCCGCGCCAATTGAGCGCGCCTGCAACACGTCGTACGTCGCCCGCAGGCCGCGCTCGCGCGCGGTTCGCTCCGCCGCGATCAGGACGCGCTCGCCACGCTCTAATTCGTCGGGCAGGTCGGCGTCGACCGGCAACTGCTGCGCGACCTCGACGACATAGACCACCGCGACCTGCGTGCGATCGCGCTTGCCGATCGTCGCCGCGAGATCGAGGAGGATCGGATCGATGGGGCCGCCGCTGATGGCGACGACTAACTGGCGATGCAACCGAATCTGCGTTCGTTGCGGCACGCTACTCGCTCTCCCTGCACCCTGCACGACGCCGACCCGTCTCGGCACCCGCAGAGTATAGTCCCGTCGGACAAGGGCGGCAAACTTATTGCCCCCGCGTCAGCCGCGCCGCGAGGCGTTCGGGCAGACCGGCGGCGCGAATCTTTTCCTGGGCCGCGTCGATGTCGTACTCGACCCGCCGCCATTCGACCTCGCCGGACGCGGCGTCGTACCAGCAGTAGGCGGCGCGCGGGTCACGGTCACGCGGTTGACCAACGCTCCCCGGATTGACGATGTAGCGCCCATCGATCAGCGAGAACGGCGTGTCGTATTCGAGTGGGACACGATAGACCGCCTCATCCAACTGCGCGTAACACGCCGCGACGTGCGTGTGCCCGACGAAGCAGCGATTTCCGGTGAACGCGAGAAAGGCTTCACGCGCGTCCACAACGGACAGAATGTACGTCCAGATCGGGTCGGCGGGGCTGCCGTGCGCCAGTATCGCGTCGTCCCGCTCGACGAGCGACGGGAGCGACCGCAGGTAGTCGATGTCCGTCTCCGCGAGCTGGTCGAACGTCCAGCGCGCCGCGAATGCCGCGTTGGGGTTAAAATCCTGGAGGATGCTCGGCTCGAAGACGGCGTAATCGTGGTTGCCGGAGAGGACGATGGCGCAATGGTCGCGCACCCACTGGACACATGCGCGCGGCTCCGCGCCGTAGCCGACGATATCGCCGAGGCACCAGATCGTCTCCGCATTGCCCGCATCGGCAACGACGGCGCACAGCGCATCGTAGTTGCCGTGGATGTCCGTGATGATGAGGGTGCGCCCCATTCGCCGTCCTTCTTCTCGCCCGCATCCCCCGCCCGTGCCCGCGCGGTAGTCTCGCACGGCGGATGCCGCCGGGCAAGGCGTCGGGGCGCTATGGTACAATCACGGGCCATGGCGCGACGCGCGATTGGCAATGTGACAGCGAGCGAGGAGCCGAGTGATGGGGTTGTTGCGTAGCGTCGTAGACACTGTGATTGCAAACATGACCCCCGAGGAGCGCGTCGAGGCGATTCGCGAGGTGGCGACGCGG
>JBBSII010000646.1:0-2874 GCA_038232175.1 Thermomicrobiales bacterium | reverse complement strand
TGCCTGCGTTATACAAAACGGATGCGATAGACGTACCCGTACATCGGGGGTATCATTGCATCAGAAATATGGCGGTCATGCGGAAGGAGACACAAGCACGATGGTTACTGAAATTGAGGCCCCCGTACAGACCGAGGATGGACAGGCCGTCTTCTTCACCGATACCGCTCGCGAGAAACTTGTTGAATTGATCGGCGAGCAGCGCGCCGTCGGCAAGGAAGCGCACCTGCGTATCATGGTGCAAGGTGGCGGCTGTGCGGGTTTCTCGTATGGCATGTTTTTCGATAATCAGGTGCGCCCCGGCGACAACGTCAGCGACGTGGACGGCGTCAAGGTGCTGATGGACGACGAGACGCTGGAGATGGTCGGCGGGTCGCAGGTCGATTACGCCGATTCCCTGCTCGGGCGCGGCTTCACCGTCAAGAACCCGAACGCCGCCTCCACCTGCGGCTGCGGCCACTCATTCCGCGTGCAGGGCAAAAAGGGCCAGGCCGAAGCCTGCCACTAACGCAGTGCTGAGGACTGAGGACTGAGGACTGAGCAGAGAGAAGGCAGGCTTCGCGGCCTGCTTTTCTCTTGCGTGAAGATGCGGGCTGCCGGATTCCACTCAGTCCTCAGTCCTCAGTCCTCAGTCCTCAGTCCTATCTCCCCCTGAGGCGCGGGTCGAGCGCGTCGCGGAGGGCGTCGCCGATGAAGTTCAGCGACATGACGACGCTGACAATGGCGAGCGCGGGGAAGGTGCCGAGCCACCAGAGTTGGAACTTGGCGACGGAGGCATTGATCATCGCGCCCCACTCCGGGTTCGGCGGCACTGCGCCCAGCCCGATGAATGACAACCCCGCCATCAGGATGATCGCCGCGCCGATGTCCAGCGTCGCCTTGACGACGATGGGCGCGTCCGTGCCGGGCAGGATGTGCCGCAGGAGGATGCGCGAGCGGCTCGCGCCGATCGACTCGGCGGCGGTGACGTAGTCGTTCTGCTTCAGGGAAAGCACCGCGCCGCGCATCACCCGCGCGTACTCCGGCCAGAGCACGAGGATGATCGCCACCAGCGCGTTCGACACACCGGGGCCACCGCGCACCGCCGTGATCGCCATCGCGAGGATGATCGACGGGAACGCGAGCACGACATCGGCGGCGCGCATGATGAGGTTGTCGAGCCACCCGCCGACGTACCCCGCGAACGCGCCGAGGATGATGCCGATGGTCGCGGTGACGAGGATCGTCAGCATCCCCGCCGGGACGGAGATGCGCGCCCCGTAGAGCACGCGGCTGAAGATGTCCCGCCCCAGGTCGTCCGTCCCGAAGAAGTGCTTCGCGCTCGGCCCCTGCAAGCGGTTAACAATGTCCTGCTGGTTCGGCTCGTACGGCGCGACGACGGGCACGATGACCGCGATCACGAGCCACATCGCGAGAACGACGAGGCCCGCCATCGCCAGCGGGTTCCGCCTGAGCGAGAGGAGCGCCTTAACGAACGGCGACCGCTCCCGCCGCACCCGCGCCTGCCCGATCCCCGTCGCTTCCTGTGCCGTCACCGTCGCCATGCGCGTCTCCCGATACAGCCGAACGAAGGCAGATCTAGCCACAGAGGCACAGAGGGAAAATGAGGGGAACGAGGTACCATTCAACCTTCGTCTTTCCTCACCCTCATTTCTCTTTGGTCCCGCTCTGTGCCCTCTTTGCCTCTGGGGCTACAACCGTCCACCCGCGTCAGCTCAGGCGGATGCGGGGGTCGAGGACACCATAGAGCAAGTCCACGACGAGGTTGAAGACGACGAAGACGAACGCCGTGATCAGCGTGACACCGAGGATGCCCGCGAAATCGAGCTTCGTGGCGGTCTGCACCGCGTACTGCCCGATGCCCGGCCAGCGGAAAATCGTCTCCGTGAAGACCGCACCCGCAATCAGGCCACCGAATGTCAGGCCGAGCACCGTCACCGTCGGGATGAGCGCGTTCCGCAGCGCGTGGCTGCCGATGACAGAGCGTTCCCCCAGCCCCTTCGCGCGCGCCGTCCGCACGTAATCATTGTTCATCACGTCGAGCAGTGACGAGCGGACCATCCGCGCGATGATACCAACGGAGAACGACGCGAGCACGAACGCCGGCATGATCGCGTGCTTGAGCGACATGCCGAGGAGGTCCCACTGCCCGTGGAGCAGTGAATCGACGGTGTACAGCCCCGTTAGGTGCTTCGGCGCGGTCACGCCGTCGTCGAGTCGCCCGCTGAATGGCAGGAGTTTGAGCCGATAGGCGAAAATCGTCTGCGCGAGGAGGGCGAGGAAGTAGATCGGCACCGCGCCGCCAAAGAGCGCGACGCCGCGCGCCGCGTAGTCCGCCGCGCCGTTGTGGCGGATCGCCGCCAGCACGCCGAGCGGCCCGCCAATGAGGATCGCGATGAGCAGCGCGAAGGTCGCCAACTCGACCGTCGCGGGGAAGAACTGCCTGAGGTCCGTTGCCACCGGGCGGCGCGTTGTGAGTGACTGGCCGAGGTCGCCGTGCAGCAGATTCTTCATGTACAGCGCGTACTGTACCGGCACGGGCTTATCGAAGCCGTACTTCTTGCGGACCTGCGCGATCACCTCCGGTGTCGCGATCTTCTCGCTGATGATGGAGGCCGTTGGGTCGCCCGGCACCGCGTGCGCGAGCGCGAATGTCGCGACCGTCACGAGGAGGATCACGAGCACCGAGAGCGCCACTCGCCGGATGAGATACTGGATCACACGTCGCTCCGCAAGTAAAAAGTGCTGAGTGCTGAGTGATACGAAATCCCACTCAGTACTCAGTACTCAGTACTCGTTACTCCCCCGATTAGGCCGTCTTCGCCAGGGCGTAGAGATCGACAAGCTCGACCGGGTGATAGACGTACCCGGTGA
>JBBSII010000645.1:0-2875 GCA_038232175.1 Thermomicrobiales bacterium | reverse complement strand
GCTTCCGCCGTCGCCCCGTACCCGGCGGTCTCGACCGCCTGGACGAGGGACGCGGGCGTCGCCTGCGCGGGGTCGTACGTGACGGTGGCGCGCTCGGTGGCGAGGTTCACCGCCGCGTCACAGACGCCCGGCACCTTCTTCAGTTTTCTCTCCACGCGCATCACGCACGAGGCGCAGGTCATCCCGGAGACTGCCAGTTCGGCCGTCTTCGTCGGCGGGGAATCGCTCGGTAATGTTGTCGTGTCCGTGTCGGGAATCTGTATCGTGGCCATGCTGCCTATCCTTTGGTACGGGCGCCCGGTGGTTTCGAGTCATTAACTGCGGATCGCCTTACTGAGGACGGTCATCAGTTCGGTGATCGCCTCGTCGCCGCGCTGCTCCTTGATCGCGTCCGTCACACAGCCGCGGATGTGCCCTTCGAGCACATGCTGCGAGACCTTGTCCGCCGCCGCACTGATCGCCTGCAACTGCGTGACGATATCGACGCAGTAGCGCCCTTCCTCGATCATCTTCTGGACGCCGCGCACCTGGCCCTCCATCCGACGCAGCCGCATGAGCAGCGCATCGGTGTCGGTCTGGTAGTGGTAGTCCGGTTTCGTCGCGTTCGTTGCACTCATTCCATTACTCCTCCGTCTAGTACCCTGCGGGGGTATGATGACGCAAGTGTATACCCACTACAGGTATCTGTCAAGGGGCGAAATGAGAGCACGGATTTCGCGATGCAGCCGGGGGGTGCGCTTGTTTATCCGTGGGTATAGCGCTCGTGCCACCGTCGCACTGCCACCACCGCCCAGACCCCCTCGACGACGCCGAACGGCCAGGCGCCCGCGAGGAAGCCGTAGAGAGAGGATGCGCCACAGGCGAGCGCGAAGACCAGCACCCACCACGCGGAGCGGCGTTCGAGGGTGTAGGCGAGGAGCATCAGCGACACGGTCGCCGCGCCGTACACCGTTAGCCCGCTCATGGTGCGCTGGATGCGCACGACTGGAGCACGTCTGCACAGGCATCGAGGGTTAGGCAATCACACCGCAACGATTCCTCCAGCATTCGCTTCATCCCATGCGCGCGGCGAATCAATGCATCGATTTCCGGCAACTTGTCCCGCGCGAGCGTTTGCCAGCGCGCCCACGCGGGCGTCTCCGCGCTGAACCCGTTGAGGAGTGTCGCGATCTCCGCGATGGTGAAACCCATCTGCTGCGCCGTGGCGATGATCGCCAGTCGCTGCAGCACACCGGCGTCATAGCGACGACGGCCATGTACCCTGACCGGCACGGGCAGGAGGCCGATGCTCTCATAGTAGCGGATGGCGGAGGGGCGGATGCTCGCTCGGCGGGCAACGTCGGAGATCGTGAGGTCGGGCGATGGCATGGGCGTCCTCCCTTGACTTCAAGCGCACTTGAAGATGTATCGTACCACTGACATGGATGCACGGAGTGGCCGCGACCCCAGATGAGAAAGGATGAACGAGGCATGACGATGACAGACGATGAGACGAACCGGGCGGGCGCGGAGATGCCCGTCGCCTGCACGCTCACCGCCGAGGAACAGGCGGCATGGGGCGACGGGATGGGGCGCGCAATTTTCCAGGGGCATGAGGAGTTGCGCGAATTGCCGGATGGCTATGCGTTCCGTTTCCCCGGCGACGAGCAATGGGCGCAAACGCTCCTGGAATTTATTGTCCATGAGCGGGCATGTTGCCCTTTCTTCACCTTCGGGCTGGTCTTCGAGCCAAATCACGGGGTAATCTGGTTGCACCTCTCCGGCAGCGCGGATATCAAGGCGTTCGTCGGTGGGATGATTCAGGCATTTGGTAACGACCGGCCGTAAGCCCGCCGCCTGCCTTCCTCCCGCACCGATACGTCCGGTCTCTCCGTCGACCGATGGGCCGCAATTCCTTCCGCTTCCTTCGTGCCCATCTCTGCGATTGTATGGTCGGTTGCGCGACCTGCTACACTTGTCACTTGCAGCGATCATGCTCCGGGTTATCGAGCATTCGTTCGTCAGTAAGGAAAAAGATGGAGCAGCAAGAACTGGCTCGTGGCGACTCGACCCGCGCCCGCGCCAACCCCTTGTCCTCGTTGCGCTACCGCGACAGCCGCGTCTTCTGGTTCGGCACGTCCGTCTCCAGCGTTGGGCAGGCGGCGTTCCTCGTCGCCTCCGGTTGGCTCGCCTTTCGCCTGGGTGGGAGCCGCGCCGTCGGGATCGTGACCTTCGCCACCATGATCCCGCTCTTCCTGGCGACGGTTCTCGGCGGGCTTCTCGCCGACCGATGCGAGCGTCGCGCCCTCGTCCTCGGTACGCAGACGACGCAGAGTATGATCGCGCTCGTGATCGGCGTCCTGGGGATCCGTGGGGCGATGCCGCTCGTTGCGCTGGTGCCGCTCGTCTTCCTCTCCGGCATCGCGCGGGCGGTCGAACAACCGACGGTCCAGACTGTTCTTCCGAGTCTCATCCCGCGGGACGAACTCCTGAACATCTTCGCGCTGAATAACCTCGCGACGCGCGGCTCGCGTTTCGTCGGCCCCGCGCTCACCGCGCCGATTCTCGCCACGCGGGGCGCGGGGCCTGCGTATCTGGCGATCGCCGTCATCTACCTGCTGGCGATCAGCCAGGTCCTGCGCGTACCGAAAATGCGGCATGTGGGACTGGTCTCCATCGGCCTCGGCGAACAGGTCAAGGAAGGCGGCCGCTACGTCGCCCGGCATCGCGTGATCGCGTTGCTGCTGGGCGTCATCGTTCTGCACTGCCTTCTGACGATGGCGTTCGACTCGACGCTGCCCCTCTTCGCGGATCAGAATTTGCGCGGGAGTGGGGCGATCTACTCCTCGCTCGTGTCGGCGATGGGCCTGGGATCGATCGTCGCCGCCTTCATCCT
>JBBSII010000644.1:0-2883 GCA_038232175.1 Thermomicrobiales bacterium | reverse complement strand
GGCACATACTTCTCGACCTCGGCGAACATCGCTTCGCGGCGCACGAGGTCCTTGGGCAGTTTCGCGCGCACGAGCGCCAGGCTCCAATCCTTCCGGTTCTCCGCGAGGATCGCGCCGTTGCGGTCGGTAATCAGCCCGCGCGGCGCTTTGACGACCTGCGTGCGGAGATTCTGTGCGACGGACTGCGTCGTTGCGTTGTCGTGATGGCCGAGTTGCAGGTAGCCGATACGCCCGGTGATCGCGGTGAAGGCGGTCGCGGCGACGCCCTTGAAGATGAACATGCGCCGACCGAGAAAGACCTCGTCCGCGCTCCGCTCCTTCGGCGACTCCTTCGTCGGCGTGCCGAAATGCCGATATTCGAGCCGTTGTGAGCCGTATCGGCGGTGATTATCGCGTCGCCAGATCGCCATTAGTCCTCCAACACAAGAGTTACGTTAAGTCGCGACAAGAATACACTAGAGCGGTTTTCATAGCAGTTGAGCCGGGAGCAGCGGATAGCCGCAGGCGGTGAACCAGCCGATGGCATCCGCCGCCGTGATCGTCGCGAACGCTGCAGTGATCGCCGCCTCCAGCGCCTCGCGCGTCCGCGCCTCGACGTGTCGCAGGAACGTCTTGATCTTGCTGAATGCCTGCTCGATCGGCGTGAAGTCCGGCGAGTACGCGGGGAGGTAGACCAGCCGACACTTCGCCTTCTCGATCAGCCGCCGCACCCGCTCGTCCTTGTGCACGCTGAGATTGTCCATCAGCACGATCTGCCCCGGTACCAGCGTCGGCACGAGAAAATGCGTGAGATAGGTGACGAAGGCATCGGCATCCGCCGCCCCTTCCAACGTCATCGCCGCCCCCATCCCTGCCGCCGATAGGGCCGCGATCAGCGTCGTGTTCTTGCCGTGGTTGCGTGGCGCGTGCCCGTACGCCCGCTGCCCCCGCGGTGCGCGGCTGGTGCGCGGCGTCATGTTCGTCTGACTGCCCGTCTCGTCCACGAAGACCAGCGCACTCGCATCCCACAACGCGCTCACCGCCCGCCATGCCGCCCGTGCCGCCGCGTCGCGCTCGGTGGCAATCAGGGACTTTTTTTCACCGTCCATCCAAGGCGCTGCTGGGCGCGGCACATCGTGCTCGCGCTGACCGCGACGCCCGTCTCCTCCTCCCACCGCACGCAATACTCAGCCAGCGTCGCATCGGGATCGGCGACGAGCAGCGCACGCAGGCGCTCATCCGCCTCCGGTGGGATGGCGCGTGCCTTGCCGGGATGCCGCCGCGCCGCGAGCGTGCCGGTGGTGCGCCACTGCCGGACATAGCGCTTGACGCTGGCGAGGCTGACGGCGAAGCGGGAGGCGACGGTGGGTTGCGACTGCCCCGACGCAACAGCCATGACGATCCGGTGGCGGAGGTCTTCACTATATGCGTTCATCCCTACAGTCTCGCACCGGCTCTATCACATTGCAAAACGCTCTAATAGGCGTTTCGGAGCTACCGAGCCTCACCGGGGAGTCATGTATTATGTGGAGCGGGTCCGAGCACATCTAACGCTTTTACCGATAGGAAGCCGCCTGCATGTCGAAGAGTTCGGCGTAGCGGCCACGCGTGAGGATCAGTTCGTCGTGCGTGCCGTTCTCGATCACCACTCCATCCTCGATGACGACGATCTGCGTCGCCATGCGCACGGTGCTGAAGCGATGGGAGATCAGCACCGCCATCTTCCCCTCCGTCAGTTCATCGAAGGCCCGGAAGACTTCATACTCACTGCGCACATCGAGAGAAGAGGTCGGCTCGTCGAGGATCAAGAGGTCCGCATCCCGCATGAAGGCGCGGGCGAGCGCGACCTTCTGCCACTGACCGATCGAGAGTTCCTGCCCGTCCTGGAACCAGCGACCGAGCGGCGTGTCGTACCCCTGCGGCAGCGCGTCGATCACGGCGTCCGCGCCTGCCTCCGCCGCCGCCCGCGCGATGCGCGCCGTGTCGTCGATCGCCTCGATCCGCCCGAAGGCGATGTTCTCGCCCGCCGTCAACTGGTACTTCACGTAATCCTGGAAGATGACGCCGACGCGGGAGCGGAGTTCCGCCGGGTCGAAGTCGCGCAGGTCGATGCCGTCGATAGTGATGCGCCCCTCGGTTGGATCGTAGAGGCGGGTGAGCAGTTTCACCAGCGTCGTCTTGCCCGCACCGTTCGCCCCGACGAGTGCGACCGTCTCGCCCGGCGTGATCGCGAAGGAGATGTCCTCAAGCACCCACTTCTCCGTGCCGGGGTAGCGGAAGGAGACGTGGTCGAGCATGATCCCCTCACGGATCGGGTCGGGGACAGGCAGCGGATCGGGGCGCACTGGCAGTTCCGGCGCGTAGGCGAGGAAGGCGAAGAGGTTGGAGAGGAAGAGCGAGTTCTCGTACGTGCTGCCGATGCCGGAGAGGATATTGGAAACCTGCGACTGGCTCTGCTGGAACGCCTGGTAGTAGAGCGTCAGCCCGCCGACCGTGATCCGCCCCGCGATCACCGCCAGTACGACGTAGACGTAGGTCAGGCCAGAGACGATCGTGCCGAGCGCGCCGAGGGCAAACTGCGAGCTGGTGCGGCGGATCGTCAGGTCGCGGTTCTCCTTGTAGAACGTGGCGAAGATCTGCCGGTAGCGCTCCAGCAGCGTGCCGTGCAGCCCGAAGATGCGCAGCTCCTTCACCGGCGTGTCCGTCGTCAGGAGCCAACTGAGGTACGACAGGCGGCGCTGCTCCGGCGCGCGGCCCGTCAGCAGCGCGAAGAACTGTCCACTGTACTTCGCCTGGTAGATGAACGCGGGGATCGAGACGGCGACGACGAGCAGCACGAGCCACCACGAGAGCGGGGCGAGCACGCCGATCACTGAGACGAGCGTCACGGTGCTGCGCAGGAGG
>JBBSII010000643.1:0-2888 GCA_038232175.1 Thermomicrobiales bacterium | reverse complement strand
TCGTGCAGGTTCAGCTCCGGCTGCGTCATCGTCCGCGCCGCCACCGCCCGCCGGTCCGCCTGATCCGCCTCGAACATCACCCGCAACTCGTTGTGATACCTACCCATCATGGCCTTTCTTTGAACCGCGAAGGCGCGAAGGGCGCGAAGGGGGAGAGGAGACAAAGAGTTTTATTCCGTCTTTCTCTTCCCTCCTTCGCGTCCTTCGCGCCTTCGCGGTTCATACTCTTTCTTCGATCACGCAGGGCGGCCGGAACGGAGGGCACGGTCGCCATCCGTGAGGAGGCGGCGGAGAACGGCGTACGACAGGCCCATCCAATGGATCGGGTCGCCGAGCGCAAGAGCGTGCCGGTAGCGGATTTCGAGGATCAGCGGCCCCGTGTATCCGTGCGCGACGAGGAGCGGCGCCATGCTATCGTACGGCACGGTGTTGAAGACGAGCGGGTAGTGGTTCGCCAGCGTCGCGCCGTTCGCGTCGTGCACATGCGCGTGAATCACGCGATCGAGGAAGGCATCCGAGGGGCGCGGCGTCCACGAGGGGTCGCGCAGCCCGTTGAACCAGTCGTGCTCCATATCCCAACAGATGCCGACCAGCGCTGGGTCGCAATCGCGCACGGCAGCCAAGGCCCGCTCCCGCCCGGAGGCGGCGTGCACGTCGTCTGCGCCGCGCGCCCGCAGCAGTTCGACGGCGATTCGCACGCCACCGTCGAGCCGGAGGATTTCGCCCTCCGCCCACGCGAGAAAGCCGCGCGTCGCGTCCTGATTTGCCTGAAGCGATGCCCGGCTATCGCCCGCTCCATGCACGACGATTGTGACGCTCCGCCCCTGTGCGTGTGCCACCCGCGCGCAGAAGGTGAGCAGCGGGAGATACTGCGCCCGCACGAATGCGGCGTCCGAAAGCCATCCTTCGAGCCGAAAACCGGGCAGGACGGAGGCGTGCGCATGGCAGTCGATCCCCCGCGCGTGATACTGCGCGAAGGTTGCGTTCCAGTCCTGCTCGATCACATGGACGTAGCGCACATGCTCACTCGCGGGGCCGTGATGGAGCACCAGTTCCGCCGCGCCCGCGCCCCATGCCGCGAGACTCGTCAGGTATGCCGATAGCCCCGAAACCGTCCCCCGGTACCAGCGCGGCGACGACGCCGACCCGATCGCATTCATGAGGCTGAGAGAGTTGAACCGCGAAGGCGCGAAGGACGCGAAGACCGGAAGAAGGAGAAAGAAGGAATCCTTCTGCTCTTTCCCACCTTCACGTCCTTCGCGCCTTCGCGGTTCATAACCTCCTTACCCGTTCAGGAGGCGATGAAGGGTGGCGGCGAGATCGGCGCGCGGGATTTGTTGCTGCGCGCGGGTGGCGAGGGTGCGGACGGTGACGGTGTTCGCCGCGCGCTCGTCCGAACCAAGAATCAGGGCGAAGGGGATGCCCTTGCGCTCGGCATACTTGAACTGGTCGAGGAGACGCAGCGATGGTTCGAATGTCACCTCAGTGTGGACGCCCGCCGCGCGCAGTTCCGCCGCGAGGTGCAGGGCGGGCAGCGGGTCGTCATTCGGCAGGATGGCGACGAGCGCCTGCGTCACGCTCTCCGTCGCGCCTGCCATGCCGCGCTCCTCCATCACGACGAGCAGCCGTTCGAGGCCGACCGAGATGCCCGTCGCGGGCAAGTCCCGCCCGCCGAGCGCGCCGATCAGGTTGTCGTACCGGCCCCCACCGCCGAGCGAACCGACGCCGCCCTCCGGCACGTGGGTCTCGTAGACCGGGCCAGTGTAGTAGTCCAGCCCACGCGCGAGCGCGGGGAAGAGCACCGCCTTACCCTCCGGCACGCCGAGCGCGGCGGCGTACGCGAAGAGGTATTCCAAATCATCCAGCGCGGCCTGCGCGGCGGGGATCGCCTTCAGGAGAGTGCGCATCTTTCCCAACACGACATCGTTCGACCCGGTGATGCCGACGAGTTCGAGCGCCTTATCCGCCGCGCCCTCGGAGATGCCACGCTCGATCATCTCCTTCTTCACGCCGTCCGGCCCGATCTTGTCCATCTTGTCGATGGCGCGAATTAGCGTGACGGCGTCCTTCTCCGCCAACCCCGCGTACGGCGCGAGGGCAGCGAGGACGGCGCGGTGATTGACGCGGATCGCGTAGTCCGTGAAGCCGCAGCCGGAGAGCACGGCGTTGTAGATGGCGACCCCCTCGGCGTCCGCAATCACGCTCCGCGTGCCGACAACGTCCGCGTCGCACTGCCAGAACTCGCGGAACCGCCCCTTCTGTGGCCGGTCGGCGCGCCAGACGGGGCCCATGTGGTACCGCTTGAAGGGGAGCACGAGATCGTTCGCGTGGACGGCGACGACGCGGGCGAGGGGAATTGTCAGGTCGTACCGCATGCCGACATCGCGCCCGCCGTGGTCAATGAAGTGGTAGAGCAGTTTCTCGTCCTGCCCGATTTTCCCTTGCAGAACCTCGATTGCCTCCAGGGTCGGCGTGTCGAGCGGCTCGTAGCCGAACCGCTCGAAAATCCCGCGCAGGATGCCCGTCACCTGCTGCCGCACGCGCATCTGCGCCGGCAGGAAATCCCGAAACCCGCTCAGCACGCGGGGATTTGGCCTTTTGGAGGATTGTTGCTCACTCATTATGTATCACCATCCTAAGAGGGCGCACGGCTGTGCGCCCCATTCCACTCGTTACTCGTTACTCGCTACTCGTTGCTGGCGGTGGCCGGGACGTTGCCCGGCTTAGTATGGGATGCGGCGTCCAGGTCGAGCGTGCGCTTGCGGAAATAGTCCTCCGTCGGGACGAAGAAGGCGATGGCGATGGTCACGAGGACGATGACCGCCTGGAAGCGCATCGCGGTCGTGATGCCGTAGGCGTCCGCCATCGCGCCCATGATCGGGACGCCG
>JBBSII010000642.1:0-2888 GCA_038232175.1 Thermomicrobiales bacterium | reverse complement strand
TACTGCTTGCGGCGGGTGATGCATCTTTCATACCAGTGACACAATTTCCCAGGGGATATTGTGGCACCGTATTTGCGTTACTCCACCGCATGAGGGACGGCCCACGCCGATCGCGCGGACGGATGCCAAATCCCCCATAGCAAGGAGTGATGCAATGGTCACCGGAAGCAGCCGACCGATCACGGAACTGATCGAACCGCCCTTGATGGCCGTGGATATGCGTGTTCCCTCGCTCGTCGTCGTGCGGCGGCTGGAGCAGGAGGGGAACCACATGGCGATCATCACGGACGAGGGGAGGCCAATCGGGCAGATCAGCCTCGCCGCCGCCCGCGAGGAGGCGCATGAGGAGAAACTCGTCGGTCAACTGACGGTCGAGCCATTGCCGATGGTCCTCAAGGATACGACAACGGTGGACGAGGCGATCCGCATGCGCACGTCCGACGTGGATCGCATCCCCGTCGTCAACGCGGATGGTGTGCTCGTCGGTGAACTACCGCGCACGAAGATCGCCTCGACTGGTATGAGCCACAACGACGAAGTGCCCATCGTCGCGGAACGCCTCGGTGCCGAGGTGCCGATGACTATTAAGGCGGGTCAGTCGGTCGTCGGCAGCGATGGCGGGCACATTGGCACCGTTAAGGATGTCGTCGTCGAGGTGAACACGGGCCGCGTTGGGCACATTATCCTCGAAGAAGGATTGATCTTCAAGAAGGAACGCAAAGTCCCCGTGGACTTGATCGACCCGAGGTCGGACGACGACAATGTGCATCTGAAGGTGGACAAGGCGGACATCGACCGCCTCGGGGACGTGAACGCGCGATAGGGGAGCGAACCTCACCCCCGGCCCCTCTCCATTGCGATGGCTCCGTACGAGAGGGGAGGGGAAGAGAGTGGCCGGAAGCAACCGTATCTCCGTGTGGGTATTTCTCCCCCTCTCCTTTGCTAACAAGCAAAGGAGAGGGGGCCGGGGGTGAGATTCCTTATCCCGCCGTCATCGCCGACACTTCGTCGCGGATGTCTTGGAAGGCAACGGTGCTCAGGTAGCGCTCCCCGGTGTCCGGCAGAATCACGACGATCAGTTTGCCCGCGTTCTCCGGTCGTGCCGCGACTTTGATGGCGCCGACGGCGGCGGCGCCGCACGAGATGCCGACGAGCAACCCTTCCTCACGAATGATCCGGCGCATCATCTCAATCGACGCATCGCCGGAGACGTTGAGCACCTCATCGAGGAGGTCCACGCCCAGCACCTCCGGGATGAAGTTCGCGCCGAGGCCCTGAATCTTGTGCCCGGCGGGCGTGATCGGCTCGCCCGCCCGTTGCTGCTCGATGATTGGGGACTCGGTCGGCTCGACGCCGATGATCTGCAACCCCGGCTTGAGCGGCTTAAGCGCCTGCGCGATGCCCGTGAGCGTGCCGCCCGTGCCGATGCCGCCGACGATGATGTCCACCGCGCCATCGGTGTCTTCCCAGATCTCCACGGCGGTTGTCTCACGATGAATCTTCGGGTTCGCGGGGTTCTTGAACTGCTGCGGCATCCACGCATTCGCGTTCTCCGCGACGATCTGCTCCGCCCGCGCGACCGCGCCGTTCATCCCCTTCGCCGCCGGGGTGAGCACGAGTTCCGCGCCGTACGCCCGCAGCAGCATCCGCCGTTCGAGGCTCATGCTGTCCGGCATTGTCAGGATGAGGCGGTAGCCGCGCGCCGCCGAGGCCCACGCGAGGCCGATGCCCGTGTTGCCGCTCGTCGGCTCGACGATCAGCGTCTCCTGATTGATGATGCCGCGCTCCTCGGCGTCGGCCAGCATCCCAACGGCGATGCGACATTTGACGCAGAAGCCGGGATTAAATGACTCCAACTTCGCGACGACGCGTCCCGGCAACCCGGCCGCGACCTTGTTCAACTGGACGAGCGGCGTGTTGCCGATCAACTCCCATGCGTCCTTGGCGATCTTCGGTCGGAGACGACGATCAAGCGATGTTTGCGTCATGGTTGCATAGCTCCTTCTGTGAACTGCGATATGCTGTACAGTGCCGCTGAATCCGACGAGTCGGACATCCTATTCATCGCATCCGCACACGGGTTTGTCAACAATGATTCGGGGATTTTCCTATTTGGGAGGGGGGTTAGGGGTGGGTAGCCGATGAAGAATCTCCTCGTCTTTCAGTCCGGCGGAGTCACGGCGGTCATTAATGCGAGCATGGTTGGCGTGGTGCGCGAGGCGATGGCGCATGACGAAGTCGGGGAGATCATCGGGGCGCGATGCGGCATTCGCGGGTTACTCGATGGCGACCTGATCGCCCTGCGCCGCCAATCGGTGGCGACGCTCGCCCGCGTGCGGAACACGCCCTCCGCCGCGCTCGGCAGCACCCGCCATAAGCCGACGGAGACCGACATCGCCCACGCTCTCGACGCGCTCCAACGATTGAATGTCGGGTACGTCTGCCCAATTGGCGGGAATGATTCGGCGGACACGGCGCACCGCCTCCATCTCGCGGCGGAGGCGGCGGGACTGGCGATCAATCTCGTCACCGTGCCGAAGACGATCGACAACGACCTGCCGCACACCGACCACACGCCGGGGTACGGCTCGGTCGCGCGGGCGGTGGCGCGGATGACGCGCGAGACGGCGTACGACACCGAAGCGCTGCCGATCTTCCCCGTCAAACTGCTCGAAGTGATGGGGCGGGATGCGGGCTGGGTCGCCGCCGCGACCGCCCTCGCACAGGAAGGACCGGACGACGCCCCGCACCTAATCTACCTCCCCGAACGCCCGCCGACGGCCACGCAGATACTCGATGAGATCGTGGCGGTCGTCCGGCGCGTCGGGTGGTGCGTCGCGGTCGTGCCGGAGACGCTGCGCGACCCGGACGGCAAGCCAATCGGCGGG
>JBBSII010000641.1:0-2904 GCA_038232175.1 Thermomicrobiales bacterium | reverse complement strand
TCGCTTTCGATCTGACCCTTGCGAGCACGGACTATCAGGCGATGATTTACAGCGTGACGTATGTGACGCTGCGGGACACGGAGGCACACGCATACGCGCCCATGTTCACGAGTGTTGTGCCGCCGCGAGAATCGGTGCGAGGGTGGCTATCGTTCGCAGTGCCGATGGACGCGAAACTCGCCACCCTGATCTACGATCCGCCGACTGGGAGGACGCGGATCACGTTCGATGTGAGCGAGAGAATCGCCTCTCCGACAGCAGCACCGTAATCCTCACACGGCGCGGCAACGACGCTGCTATTATGGATGAATATGCGAAACACTCCCGCCACCAAGCGCAGACCGGTACGGAACCCAACGGTGATTGAGCCGCCAGGGGAGGTGTCGGTCATGGCCATCGCCGCGCACCCCGACGATATCGAGAGTTGGTGCGGCGGCACACTGGCACTCGCCATCGACCACGGCGCGACCGTCCGCCTCCTCCTCGTCACCTCGGGAGACAAAGGCTCCTCTGACCCGACGATAACGAGTGAGCGCGTCGCGGCAATCCGCGAAGCAGAGGCACAGGAGGCGGCAACCCGGCTCGGCATCGCGGCAGTCGCCTTTCTCCGCTACCCGGATGGCGACGTGGAAGATACAAGAGAACTGCGTGCCGATCTCGTCGCGTGGATACGACGCTGGCGACCGGAGGTGCTCTTCACCCATGACCCCGAGCATCCCTACCCACCCTATCTCACCCATCGGGATCATCGGATCGTGGGAAGGGTTGCCCTCGATGCCGTCTACCCGTTAGCGCGGGATCGGTTGGTCTTCCCCGAGCAAGTGGACGAAGGGCTCGCACCCCACGCCGTTCGTTCGGTCTGGCTGTTTTCAAGCGAATATCCGACCGCCTACGTAGATATCACAGCCACCCTTGATCGCAAGATCGCCGCGCGGCTCGCCCATGTGAGCCAGACGAAAGACCCGGATGGGCTGCGGGATGATTGGTATGCCCGGGCTGCCGCGATCGGGAAGCCGGTTGGTCTCGCGCTCGCGGAGGCGTTTGTGATCCTTGAGCTCGACTGATAGGGGAGATGAGAGGAGCGATATGGTTTCAGGGCGGAGACGGATCACCTCGTCCTGCACGGCATCTGCGCCGCATGTCGGGCGACGAGGGGCGGCGAGGAGATGGCTATTCCTCGCGTCTCAGGTGCGCCTCCACACGCCGGCGATAACTGAGTTGCGGTCGTGGCGTGCCGCGGCTCGCCGGGCGTGTCGCGATCTTGGTCTCGCAGTACGCATAGAGCGCATCGTAGAACGAGGTGGTGCGCCGCATCTTCTCCTCGTCGTCGGGCGTCGTGACCTGATACCCGGTGATCACCGCGGCGACACCCGCCGCTTCCGGTCGGCGCGTCCGGCTGGGTGGCACATCCGCGTCCAGGATGATCCGCCCCATCTCGACCACTGCGGGATCGCGGTCCAGGCCATGGCGGGCAACCATCACCTGAAAGGTGCACTGCCCGTCCTCATGACTGTACTCGGCACCGCGCATGTCGAAGGTATGCCCGTCCAATAACGCGGGATCGGTGTCCGCGGGCACGAACACGAACACCGCGTCGGGGTCGATAGAGCGGCGGATCAGCCACGCGCAGGCGGTGCGGTCGATGTGCAGGTTCTGGCGGGTGATCCATTTCATCGCTTCGCTTCATCCTCGCGTGCGGCGGTTTCAAGAAAGGCTGCCAGTTCTTCCTCGCATCGGGCGAGGAGCGCGGTCACCTCCGCGGCATCGGCGCCGCCGAAATAGTCGCGCGCCCGGACCTGATCCGTCCAGCGCGTGAGCTTGCCGAGATCTTCCTCCAACTCCTCAAGCTCCGCGAACGTGAACTCGCGGTGTTCCGTCTCCCGACGCACATGGGCGAGGAACCCCTCGGCCTCGCGGGCAAGCTCGCGATATTCGCTCGTGCGGGCGGTCCGGGATGCCTCCGTGAGCACCTCGGCACGTTTCGGATCGAGGTGCGCCGCTTCCACCAGCGTCGCCTCGCCACCGAACTCCTCGACCTTTGCCGCGATCCGCCGCAACGCATCGGCCGTTTCGGCGCGTTCGGGCAGCGCACAGACGCCATCGCGCAGGTAGACGGCGCCGACCTTCTTGATTTCACGCCAGATGTACGCCCGCTTGCGCGAGGGCTCCGAGGGCACCGTGTAGATGAGGAGCGCCCAGCTCATGTCGACATCCTTCTTCATGATATGATCCTTGCGCGGCCGATCTAACGTATGTTACATGCATATGGGCGCGAGTGGACCGCTTCGATGCGCGTGTCCCGCACTATTGTACCGTCGGACGGCCGAGCCGTTCGCGGCTGCAATCCATCGGGCAGGAGCACCGGACAATCGCTGGCGCACGAGGGACTTATTCAACACCCGGAATGGAGGACATGCCATGAAGATGCAACGACCCCGCCTCATCGCGATGACCGTGATACCCCTCCTCATCGGCGCGCTGGTCATCATGTACCCGGCCGGTGCGACCACGATCGACGGGGCTGCGGCCGGTCAGGGCGGCACGACGACCCTCCGGCAACTGGCCGCCCAGATCGATTGGGCAATCGTCGATCAGGCGATGGGCAAGGCAGGCGCGATGCAGCCCGGGAACGTGCAGCGCTACGCATTCCCGCGCAGCGATCTGCAGGTGACGGTGCGCGGCACTGTCGTGAAAGCGCCCTTCGCCCTCGGCACGCACATCGAGATGCTCCCCGTGGGCGATGGCAGCGTGATGTACATGGGGGATCTCGTGCTGACGGAGGACGAGGTGAGCCCCGTACTCTCCGCCCTGCAGCAAGGTGGCATGGACCTCGCGGCGCTCCACAACCATCTGCTCGGCGAGTCGCCGCGCGTCATGTACCTGCACATCGGCGGGCACGGCGAT
>JBBSII010000640.1:0-2910 GCA_038232175.1 Thermomicrobiales bacterium | reverse complement strand
TGCCCTGCGCGCCAAATTGGAGGAGCACGGCGAGAGCCGCCTGATTCACACGGTGCGTGGCGTTGGTTACACCTTGCGCGAGCGAGAAATCGCGTAGCGCAAAGGGGAAAGCGTCCCGATGTCGATCCGTCTCCGCCTCACTCTCTGGTATACCGCGATCCTCTTCGTCGCCTTAAGCGTCTTTGCGGTCGTCATTTACATGGGCCTCGCGCGGTCGTGGCGGAACGACCTGGATACAACGATCCGGGGGCGCGCGCAGGAAGCACGGGCACAAATCACGGTGTTGACTAGTGGGACGGGCGTTCCCCTTCGTGCGTATGTGCCGGAGCAGGAGCGGCTGGATGCATTTGCGCGCGATGGCGTCTATATTGAGTACACTGATGCCGACGGCACTGACAAGCGACATTCGACCAACCTCGGCGCATCGCTGACCCTCAGCCCCGACGAAGTAAGCGCGATCAAGCGCGGGCAGGGCGGATTCGAGATCATGCATACGGCGAGCGGCGAACGACTCTCGGCCTATCTGCTTCCTCTCCAGTTCGGTACCGATCCCCCCTTCGGCGCGGTCATCACCGCCAAGGCCACCGCGCCGCTTGCCCGCTCGCTCCGCAAGGCGCAGCTCTTCCTCGCGGGCGGCGTCCTCGCAGCGACGCTCCTGCTCGCGCTGATCGTCTATGCGGTGGCGCGAACATCGTTGCGCCCGATCCAGCGGATGGCGCAGGATGCGGCGGGCATTCAGGAGGCGTACGACCTTTCGCGCCGAGTCGCGGTGCCGCAGACGGGGGATGAGGTGTCGGACCTCGGACGGACGTTCAACGGGATGCTCGGCCGGCTCGAAGCGGCGTTCGAGGCGCAGCGCCGCTTCATCGCGGATGCCTCGCACGAGCTGCGCACCCCGCTCACGGCGATCCGGGGCAACGCCGATCTGCTGCGCCAGCACAGCGAGCGGATGGACGCGACGGAGCGCTCGGAGGTGCTGGATGATGTCGCGACCGAGGCGGAGCGGATGAGCCGCCTCATCAGCGATCTGCTGGCGCTTGCTCGCGCGCAGGCGGGCGAGCAGAACCGACCCGCGCCCGTGCGCTTCGATGAGGCGGTGGATGGCGCGGTGCGGGCCGCGCGCGGGCTGGCGCGCGGACACGAGATTGTCTCCACGCCCGCCAACGCGCCACTCTGGGTGATGGGCGATCCCGACCGGTTGAAGCAACTCGCGCTCATCCTGCTCGACAACGCGATCAAGTACACACCGCCGGAGGGCCGCATCTGGGTCTCCGTGCGGCAGGAGCACGAGTCGGTCGAGTTGCGGGTCGTGGACAATGGCCCCGGCATCCCACCCGAGCGACTGCCGCACCTCTTCGAGCGATTTTATCGCGGTGGCACGCTGGCGCGCGGGCGCGACGACGGCGGCGCGGGGCTTGGCCTCGCGATCGCGCGGGAGATCGCCCAGGGGTACAGCGGCACCATCGCCGTCGAGAGCACCGTCGGGCAGGGCACCGCATTCACCGTCCACTTTCCCCTGCTCACCGCCACAACGCCGCACCCCGCATCGGGCGCCCCCGCCGCCTCCATCGCCGCCCATATTGCCAGCGCGCCCCGGGCAAACTCGGAATAGCCACAGAGGCACAGAGAGCACAGAGAAATACAAAGAAGAGAGCCGGAGAGACGCTGTTCGCTTCTTCCCTTCTCTGTGTTCTCTGTGCCTCTGTGGCTAATCCCTATCCCTATCGCGTTTGACGCCCGGATTGGGGCGCGTTACGCTCTCGCGGCGGCGGTCGGGTCTGTTGCGGATACAGAAGGGGAATTGCATGGCACTCAATGAGGCGCTCCTGAAGCGGTTGGTCGAGACACCGGGCGTGGCGGGGCGGGAGGAGCAGCAGCGGGTGATCGCCCGCGAGGAATTGGGCGCGCTGACAGACGAGGTGCGCACGGACGCGATGGGCAGCGTCATCGGCACGAAGAAGGGGCGCGACGACGTCCGCGTGATGATCGCGGCGCACACGGACGAGATCGGCTTCCTCGTCAAGTACATCGACGACAAGGGCTTTCTGCGGTTGCAAACAATCGGCGGGCACGACCCCGCGAACATGGTCTCCCAGCGCGTGCTCGTCACGACCGCGAGCGGGGCTGTGCTCCGAGGCGCGTTGCAGCCCGCGCGCAAGCCGCCACATCTGACGCGCGCCGAGGACCGGGGGAAGACGCCGGAGGTCGGCGAGTTCTTCGTCGATCTCGGCATGTCCGCCGATGCGGTCAAGGAAGCGGTGCGCGTCGGCGACTACGTGACGATGGATCGCACGCTGGAGAAAGTCGGGGACAACTACATCGCCAAGGCGATGGACGACCGCGTCGGCGTCTTCGTGATGCTCGAAGCGATTCGCGCGATGAAGTCGAGCGAGGCGACGATCTACGCCGTCGCGACCTCGCAGGAGGAAGTCGGGCTGCGCGGCGCGGCGGCGAGCGGCGCTGCGCTCAACCCGACGATTGTCGTCGCGCTCGATGTGACGCTCGCGGTCGATCTCCCCGGCGGCGGCGGGGAGAATATGGTCACGTCGCTCGGCGGTGGCGCGGCGATCAAGATCATGGACGGCTCGCTCATCTGCCACCCGAAGGTCGTCGAGCACTTCCGCGCCATCGCGGAGCGCGAGGGCATCCCGCACCAGATGGAGATTCTGCCCTTCGGCGGTACGGACGCGGGCGGCGTGCAGCGGCTCCACGGCGGCATCCCCGCCATCACGCTCTCGATCCCGACGCGGTACGTCCACACCGTCAACGAGATGGTCAGCACGGTGGATGTGCAGGCGTGCATCGACCTGCTCGCGCGCTACCTCGAAGAAGCGCACACGGGCAACTATTCGCTCTGAAATCTAGGCTTCTGAATCGGGAATGACCCTTCTTTATCCCCGGCCTCCATGG
>JBBSII010000639.1:0-2927 GCA_038232175.1 Thermomicrobiales bacterium | reverse complement strand
TGGATGCTCGCGCTGGGGCAGGAGACGTTCCCGAAGCGCTTGCCGGAAGTCATGGCGGAGATTGCCGCGATCGGCTTCACCGGCTTTGAGACGCGCCTCGATCACCTGCCCTTGGACGATCCAGACGGATTCGCTGCGGCGTCGGCGCGGGCCAATGGGCTGGCCCTGTGTGGCGCGCATGTCGGCGGCACATGGTGGGCGCCGGAGGGGGAGGAACGGATTCCGGCGATCGTCGCACAGGCCCGGCGCTTACCGGCGCTCGGCTGCCAGCGGCTGGTCGTGAGCATGACCCCCTTGCCGTCGGACGCGACGGATGCACGACTTCGGCGGATGACGGATACCCTCGAACGCCTGGGGCAGTCCTGCCGCGAGGTGGGGGGTGTCGAGATCGTCCTGCACAATCACGCCGGCGAACTCGCCAACGACGCCCGCGTGCTCCAGATGATCGTCGAGCGATGCACGCCGGACGCGGTGTCGCTTGGCCCCGATCTGGGCTGGGTCGCGCATACCGGGACGGACGCACAGGCGTTTCTCCGGCGCTTCGCGTCGCGCACCACCTATCTGCATCTGCGCGATGTCACGGCGCATGGGCCGACGGGGCAATGGACCGAGGTGGGCCGGGGCATCCTTGATTTCCCTGCCATCCTCAGGACATTGGCGGCGTTGGAGTATCGCGGGTGGCTCGTCGTGGAATCGGAGTCGGCGCAAGAGCATGGCGCGACGGAAGCCCGGGAGACGGCGGTCGCGCAGTTTGATGGCGTGCAGGCCGCCCTCAATGCGGCGGGGCTGGCGTCGTAAGCGCGGTCGGCGTCGCGTGACATTCAGTCCGAGTCATGGTGAGACAAGGAGGCCGGGGCATGGCGAAACGATACAAGGTGGCGGTGATCGGCGCGGGCGACATGGGTGAGCGGCACGTCGAGGGATGGACGCTGGCGGGCCACGATGTCGTGGCCATTGCGGACGTTGATACCGCGCGCGCCGGGGAATTAGCGCGGCAGTACGATGTCCCCGTCGTGCGCGACGACTATCGTGCGCTGCTCGATGCTACCGAGGCGGAGATTATCTCCGTCTGCACGCCGCTCGCGCTGCATGCGCCGATCACGATTGCCGCCGCCGAGCACGGGAAGCATGTTTTCTGCGAGAAGCCGCTGGCGCGCTCCTTCGCTGAGGCGCGGGCGATGGAAGAGGCGGTCGCGAAGGCGGGCGTCCAGTTCGGCATCGGCTTCCAGCGCAATCTCGCCGAATGGGTCGGTGTGCTCACGCAGTGGGCACAAGAAGGGCGCCTGGGTCGCCCGATGGTCTTCAGTTCCGAGGCGCTGGCGGAGGTCCGTCCAAAGCGCGTGATGCACGACCGGAACGGGAACAATGGCCCGATTATGGATACTGGTTGCCATTTCTTCCTGCTCTGGCAGACCGTGTTCCAGTCACGGCCCACATCCGTCTCGGCCCAGGGGCGCATCCTGGCCAAAGACCGGCCGGAGATCGCGCACTTCGCCGAGCTGGCGATTGATACCGCCGTCATCACCGTCGCATACGAGTCCGGGGACATCGGCACGTTGACCCTCTCCTGGGGCCTGGCGGAGCACTTCAAGATGCGGCCGCGTCCCGATCGCGTTTTCGGACCGAGCGGTGGCGCGGAAAAAAGCGCCGATGGGTTGACGCGCTATCAGGGGTACCAGATCGAACAGGTTTCGATCCCTGCGGAGAACCTGCACCAAAAGGAGTTATCGCTCTTCGCGGACGCGGTCACGGCGGGCGCCGCACCGCCGTATAGCTTCCGGGCAGGGAAGGAAATGCTGGCACTGACGATGGCAATCTTCCGGGCGATCGAAACGGGAGCGGTCGTGCCCGTCTCCTATGACGTTTGACATTTGATGGAGGCGCCGGAATCCCGACACCCCGCACGAGGAGGAACCGTGACGTGAAACTCAGTTGTCACGAAATGATGCTCGGTGATCGCCCTTTGGCGGAAAAGTTCGAGATGGCCCGCGAAGCGGGCTTCGACGGTATTGATCTGCGCGGCGATCTGCTCCACGACCAGGTGGACGACGCGGAGCGACTGGTACGGGAGACGGGATTTGCAGTCCCGACCGTGTACGGCAGGTACCAGCCCCCGTTGCTCGCCAAATCGCTCGCGGAGCGCGCGGAGGCAATGGCAATTCTCCGCAGCCGGTTGCGCGATGCGGAGCAGGTCGGCGCGCGGCAGTTGGTCGTGGTGCCGATTTTCGGGGAGGCGCGCATCGATGTCCAGCGCGGTCGGGGTGTGGAGGAGATCGAGTATGCGGTCGTGCTCGTGCTGCTGAGCGAACTCGCGATCGAGGCGCGGCAACGTGGGGTCGCGGTGGTGCTGGAACCACTCAATCGGAACCAGACGCACCTGCTGACCTCTCCCGTACAGGCTGCGGAACTGACAAGGCAACTGGACGAATCGGTGGCAACGATGGTTGACTTCTATCACATGGACATCGAAAACCAGGAGATGGAGAAGGAGATCACACAGGCGTTCGATCAACTGCAACTGGTCCACCTCGCTGATCGGGAACGGAAATTGCCCGGCGCCGGTGGAATCGATTTCGCGCCGGGCCTGCGAATGTTGCATGATCTGGGCTATGCGGGCTGGTACGGTTTCGAGTGCAACGGCACATTCGACATCCCGCAGTTGCGTGAGAGCGTGCATCATGTGCGGAACGGGATCGCGCAATGAGCAGAGCGAACGCCGCGCCGAGACAATAGAGCGATTATCGTATTGGTGGCGGCGGGCTTTAGCCTCCCGATCCTTGCTATGGCAGGCTAAAGCCCGCCGCCACCACTACGATAATCGCTCTATTGTCTCGGCGCGGCGTTCGCTCTGCTCATTGCGCGATCCCGTTCCGCACATGATGCACGCTCTCACGCAACTGCGGGATGTCGAATGTGCCGTTGCACTC
>JBBSII010000638.1:0-2929 GCA_038232175.1 Thermomicrobiales bacterium | reverse complement strand
TCTTTTATTTGCTTTCTTTTGCTGGAATACGCGCCTGTTGCGCGCTACTGGTAGATGACGACGAGCGGGCTTGGATCGAGTTTGACGACATCGGCGGGGGTCATGAGGGGCTTGTCCTGCTTGTAGAAGAGCTTGATGCCGCCGAATTCGAGCGGTTCGTCGCGCACGAACGCGCCGTAGTTGCCGATCTTCGCCTCCGGCCCGCCGAACCCGTCCATCACGATCACGGTTTCGACGTGCAGGGTGGGTTTGATCTTCGCCTTGTCCGGCAGCATGTCGTACCGGAACTGGTGGATGACGAGCACCTTGTCGGTGATGCCATTCTTCGTGACGAGGTCGGCGAGCATCTTCGCCGCGCCCGTCACCTCCGCCGCCGTGAGGCTGCCGAACTCCTGGCCCGGCACCTCGCCCTTCTTGACGTGGAACTCCGGGTCGATCGCGAGGTGCACGTAGGGGCGCTTGAGGAACGGTTCCAGCCGCCGTACCTCATTCTCGACCGAGTCGTAGCCGATCTGGATGTCGAGCAGGAGGAGGCAGCCGTTTTGCCCGGCGAGGTCGGCGTACTGCTCGATGAGCGAGAGGCGCGTCCGGTTCAGGTACAGCCCGTCGTCGCCCGGCGTGTCGGAGGCGACGGAGGCGATCAGTTCGATGGTCGGGATGGCGGGCCGACTGGGGTCGGCGGCCTGATACGCGGCGGCTTGCGCCTTTAACTTCGTGATCATCACCTTCGGGTCGGAGAACTCGCCGAGGATGCCGAGCAGGTTGCTGTCCGGGTGGCCGTACCATGTGACGAGGCGATTCTTCACGAGCGGGCCGTTCGGCACGGCGGGCGTCGGCGTCGCGGTGGGGGGCACGGGCGTCGGCGTCGGGGGGATCGGCGTTGGGGTCGGCTCGCTCGCGCGCAGGCCGACCGACCGCGCGGCGAACGCGCCGACGAGGGGCGGCTGGGCAAACACGACGGGCGTTGGTTCCGGCATGTGGGCGATGACCGTTGATCGGGGCGTCGCGACGGATATGGCACGGTCGCCCACCGCATCACCGGCGGGCCGGGGCAGGGCGAACACACCGATCAGGCTCAATGCCAGGATAGCCGCCATGCGGGCCTGTCGCGTTGCGAATCCTCTCGTCACTCCATCCCCTTCGCGGTGGCGAGCCACGCCCGTCGCCATTCGAGCCTGCCGTCGCGATGTTGAGCGCGAACCCACGACGGCACACGCCCAGCATAGCACGACGGGTAATGCACGATGGAGGCCAGCGATGGTCGCGGCGCACACGGGCGCGAAAATGTTTGCACGCCTGCTCCCTGCGCAGGGAGCATGTGTCTCATATCCATGACCACAACATGCGCGAGGAGTTTGCGGGCGATCAGAGTTCTCCCCAATCGCCCGCATCGCCTATTCTTTCATGGCTTATTGTCCGGGCGGGGCGGGCGGGGCGGGCGGGATCATCTCCGCAGTGGGCTGCACCATTTCCGGAGCGGCCTGCGCCGCTTCCACGGCGGGCGGCGATTCGACCTCCACCATGAATGTCTCCCACGCCCCGATGGACGTGCGATCCGTCAGCACCTCGCGGCCACCGCCCCCTTCCGCACAGAGAAACTGCCCGTTCGCGGTGCGGAGGATGACCCCCTGACCGCTCGCGATCTCCCCCATGGAGAGGTCCGCGTGGACGATGGTGAAGGTTTCCCACGGGCCGACGGTGGCGCGGTTCGCGACGAGTTGGCCCCCACCGCCCCCTCGGCGCAGACGTACTGCCCATTCGCGGTGCGGAGCGCGACGCGCTGCCCGCTCATCAGCGGGCCGTTCGATGTGTCTGACGTCTCGGCGGTGAACGTCTCCCACGGCCCCTACTCCACACGGTTCGCGATCACCTCGCGGCCACCGCCCGCCTCCGCGCAGAGGTAGTGCCCGTTGCTCGCCTTGAAACGAATGGAAATCGCCATGTCTCTCCCTCCCACATCACCGAAAAATTAACCGGCGAAGGCAGTGGCAACGTGCCGCAACCCCGCACGCACCCCGCGCGTGCGGGGAGGCATACCGATGAGACGCCGACCCCGCCGTGCCGGTTCCGATGGAAGGGTGCACGAAATGGGAAGGCCGCAACGCCCTACGCTCCCGCGCGCGCCGCGCATAACCGCTCACCCGGAATCGCCAGAAAGTCCTCCACGACCGCCGCGAGCGCCTCCGGGCGGCTCCAGTGCACGGCGTGCGCCGCATCGGCAACCTCGATGAACAATGCATGCGGCGCCGCTTTGAGCGCCTGCCGCGTCTCGGTCAGCGGGACGACGTTGTCGCGGCTGCCCCGCGCGACCAGCAGCGGGAGCGAGAGCCGCGCGATCGTTGCGACGGTGTCATCATCGTCGGCGGTCATGTCGGTGCCGAGCACGCGGCGCGGGCCAGCGCGCAGGTAGTCACGGAAAATGTGCGGCAAGAGCGACGGGGATTCGCGCGCCGCGTCGCCGAGCAACCGGAGTAATTGCCGTGGCGCACGCGCGCCGCGCGTGCCGACCGTCGAGCCGACGAGGATCAGCCGACGAACGCGGTCAGGGTGCGCGCGGGCGCACTCCGCAACCACCGGCCCGCCGAGCGAATGACCGAGGAGGTGCGCCGGTGGGAGGTGCAACGCGGTCATCCAGTCATCGAGGGCGCGTGCGAGCGCGACAGTGTTGAGCACGGCGCGCGGGCGCGTCGTGTGACCGAATCCGGGCAGGTCGAGCGCGTAGACGCACCGCCCCCGCGCGAGGAGGGGCTGCAATCGCTCCCAGTACGCGCTCGACACACCGAGGCCATGCACGAGGACGAGCGGGATTTCCCGAGCATCGGGAGACCCGGCGATGCGGTAGTGGTAGCGGGTCGCCCCGCTCATGACCCAGTGACGGCTGATGGCGATGTGCGCGGGATCGTGCGGCATGTCACACTTCCGTTCATTC
>JBBSII010000637.1:0-2942 GCA_038232175.1 Thermomicrobiales bacterium | reverse complement strand
TGGGCGCTCATCCGTATACAACTGCCGCAGGGCCAGCGGACAGCGTTGGGCACGGGAGATTTCTGGCTAAGCCAGGCGCTCATACAGCTCGCCATCGCCTTGCACCTCGATGCTGCCGAAGATGTGCAGGCCCGCGAATGGTTGGAAGCCCACGACCGCTTGCTCTCGTGGAGCGGCGCGGTGCTCGGCCAGTCCGAGGGGCAGATGCTCTGGACGCAGTACCATCGTCAATCCGGCGATATGGACCAAGCGTATGAGCACGCCGAACGCGCCCTCGCCCACGCCATGGAGCCGCACCAGCCGCTCGCCCTCATCGCCGCCCACCGCCTGCTCGGCGAACTCGATACCGACGCGGGGCGGTACGAGGATGCAACCCGCCATCTCGACGACGCGCTCACGCTGGCCGACGCCTGCCACGCGCCCTATGAGTGCGCCTTGACGCTGCTGGCGATGGCCGCGTTGCGCGCCGCCACCGGAGCGGTGGAGCAGGCCCGGACACTGCTCGACGGGGTGCGCGGGATCTGCGAACCGCTCGACGCGCGTCTCGTCCTCGCCCGCATCGCCACCCTGCACGCGCAGCTCGCTGCGACGGCCGCCGTGCCCTCTTACCCAGGAGGGCTCTCCGCGCGTGAGGTCGAGGTCCTACGCCTCGTCGCGCAGGGGCTGACCAATCCCCAAGTGGCCGAGCGCCTCTTCCTCAGCCCACGGACGGTGGACAACCACCTGCGCAGCATCTACGGCAAGCTCGGCGTCCCCACCCGCACCGCCGCCACCCGCTTCGCAGTCGAGCACCGCCTCACCTAACACTCTCGTATCCGCGACTAGTGGTCTGACACGATGACTTTGCTGTATTGCGAGCCCGATGGTAAGGTGCGGATGCCGCCGATCGGCGCGGCATCCTTTTCTGCCGGAGGCGCAATATGCGAGAAAAGATCTATCGCGTTCTCCTCAGCGATGACGACCGTGCCGTCCTCTATCGGCTCCTCTCCGGTGGCACCGCTCCCGCCCGCCAACTCACTCATGTCCGCATTCTCCTCAAAGCGGACGAAGGACCGGACGGCCCCGCATGGAAGGATGCCGCCATCGCCGACGCTTTGGAGGTCGATCCTTCCACTGTCGGACGTGTCCGCCGTCTGTTCGTGCGCGAAGGGCGTGATGCGGCACTGCGTCACCGCGCTCCCCGCGCCACCAAGCCGCGCACCCTCTCCGGCGCTGACGAGGCGCACCTGATCGCCCTCGCCTGCAGCGCGCCTCCCACGGGACGCGAACGCTGGAGCGTGCGCTTGCTCGCGGCGGAGTTCGTCACCATTGAGCGCGGCAGCCGCGTCTCGCGCGAACTGGTGCGGCGCACCTTAAAGCAAACGCGCTCAAACCGTGGCTGAAGCAGTGTTGGTGCATCCCACCCAAGCAGAGTGCCGAGTTCGTCTGGCACATGGAAGACGTGTTGGAAGTCTATACCCGCCCCTACGATCCCCGCTTCCCGCAGATCTGCCTCGATGAGACGCATACGCAGTTGCTCGGCGAGGTGCGTGAGCCGTTGCCGTGCGCGCCGGGGCTGACTGCCCGCCACGATCCGGAATACGTGCGCGGCGGGGTCGCCAATCTCTTCCTCGTCTGCGAGCCGTTGCGCGGCTGGCGGCATGTCACGGTCACTGAACGACGCACGGGCGTGGACTGGGCACACTGCGTGCGGGAGATGGTCGATGTCTACTATCCCGACGCGGAAAAGATCGTGCTCGTGATGGATCAACTGAACACGCACACGCCCGCGTCGCTCTACGAGGCCTTCCCGCCCGCTGAGGCGAAGCGCATCGCCGACCGGCTCGAAATCCACCCGACACCGAAGCATGGCAGTTGGTTGAATATGGCGGAGATTGAGTTCAGCGTGTTGGTGCGGCAATGCCTGGGAGAGCGCCTGCCGGATGACGACCGAATGCGGCAGGAGGTCGGTGGCTGGGAAGCGCGGCGCAACAACGCAGCGACGACGATTGACTGGCGCTTCACGACGGCAGATGCGCGGATCACCCTCAAACATCTCTATCCCGTCTCATCCCACGATGCCCACCAATGTGGCAAATCATCGGTGTCAGACCACTAGAGCGCTCTTCGATGGCGTGATTAGGCGGATCGAGCCACAGCAAGGGATCGTGGCGAACAGTCGCCGATGTGCGCCCGCGATTCTTTGCCACTCAAGAGTGCCGGTATATGTGTAGGATCATAAGTCCAAGTCCAATTTGCCGACCGAGGTTGTAGCCGGGGATCGCCAGGTGCCCCGTCACAAGCGCGAGGTTGAGGACGAGGACGCCCGCGAGGGCGATGAAGACGACGATGATGTGCGAGAGCGCGAGTTTCCACATCAATCGGCGACGGAACCAGCGGCAGGGCACGCAGACCGTCTCCCACGCGCCGCGCGCATGAGAAATACTCTCGGTGGCGGCGGGCTTTGGTTGCCCTCCGGGCCGCAGGCCGACCCTTCGGGCAGACGGAAGCCCGCCTCCATCGGTCGCGGTCGTGCGTCGCATCAGCCCTGCTCCCGCTCGAACTTGTACCCGACGCCCCAGAGGGTGACGATCCGATCTGCCACGGTGCCCGCCCCGCCGAGTTTCTTGCGAAGCCGGAGGACGTGCGTGTCCACGGTGCGGTCCAGCCCCGCGTAGTCGTCGCTCCAGATGCGCTCCAGCAAATACTCCCGGTTGAAGACGCGGCCCGGATTGGCGGCGAGCAGGTGGAGCAGGGCGAACTCCTTCGCGGTGAGCGCGACCTCGCGGCCATCCGCCAGCACGTCGTGTGCCGACGGGTCGATGTGCAGGCCGGGAAGGTCGATCACCGTCTCCTCACCCGGTTCCTGCTGCGCCTCGCGCATCATCTCCACGCGCCGGAGGATCGCCCCGACGCGCGCGAGCAACTCCCGCATCGCGAAGGGCTTGACGAGGTAATCGTCC
>JBBSII010000636.1:0-2944 GCA_038232175.1 Thermomicrobiales bacterium | reverse complement strand
GGTGACGATGACGGTCTGCGGCTCCGGTGTGAGCAGCCAGTTGAGAAAGGCGTACGCCTCCGGCTTGTGCTGGCTGTCCCCGACGACGCCGATGTATGCCGCGCCACCGGAGAAGGGCGGGTCGATCTGCAGGAGTTTGACTTCGGGCGGCAAGAGTTTCTGCGAGAGGTAACTCAGCCCCTGATCGGACCAGACGGGTGCGAGCGAAATCTCCCCCTTGCCGAGCGTTTGCAGCACGGGGACGTTCCCCTTCGGGTAGAAGCCTTTCTGGTAGACGGATGGCGCGATCCCCTTGAGGATGCCCCAGCCCATGTCCCACTGCGTTTCCCTGCTCTGGTCGTAGTTGGTCTGGAAGAATTGTTCGTCCTCGGGCTTGATCCCCTTCTTGAGGACGCGCGTCACGAATGCGTCGCCGGAGCCGCCCGTGTCCGGCGGATTATAGGTGAACTTGCCGGGATTCGTCTTCACCCAATCGAGGATGCCGTCGATTGTCTTCGGCGGGTTCGCGATCTCCTTGCTGTTGTACGCAAGGACGACGGAACTGGCGCGGTATGGCACGCCGTAGCCGGCCACCTGGCCGATGGCATCCTTCGAGACTTTCGCGAGGTTGGCAATCTCCGCCTCGCTGAGCTTCTGAATGATCCCCGCCTCCCCACCCGGTCGCAGCAGGTTCCCGGTCTCCCAGACATCGACGCCGGACGGCTTGTTCGCCTGCTTCGCGGCGGCGATGCGGTCGAAGGTGCCCTGATCGCCAGTGCCGTGCTCGGAGAAGACGAAGTCGAACGAGACGTTCGGCGCAACCTTCTTGTACATCGGCAGCAATTCCTTGGTCCACAGGTCCTGGATATTGACATCACCGCCGAGATAAAAGGCCAGTTTGACGGGCCCACCCGTGCTCGGCGCGGTGGTCGCACTCGTGCCAGCCGTTGCGGCGGATGTGGCGGCAGGTGCGACGGTTGCGGCGGGTACCGCAGTCCCAGCCGCAGGGGTCGTGGTCCCCGTCGGCGCGCTCGTGGTCGCACTCCTGGCGGCGGTCGGCGCGACCGGTGGGGTGTTCGTCGCGCTGCCACCACCGCAGGCGGCGAGGATGGCCGTTCCGGCAGCGCCCGCAGCCCCGAGGAGAAATCGACGACGCGAAACGAGGGGATCGAGATGCTTCATGGCTTGTCATCCTTTCGACCGATACCACACAAACCCATGCCATACACCACGGCGGAGTATAACGCGGGAGGATGAACGATTCATGAGCGGGGTGCGTGGGGTATGTAATTACACCCCGAACCCCGTAAAGGGCGTTCACCTACCCGAAAGGGCGCCGACCGCTGTTGCACATGATCCCTGGGGACAAAAACCCACAGCGTTATCACGCGCATCCATTACTTCGTGTCCATTGACGCAACTTAACACATCGTCTCCGTCTCGTCAACGACAACGACGATGTTCCGTTCTTCCATGTGATGAAGGATTAGGCCGGAAGGGACTGCGGACTGAGGTGTCGGTTGACGAACGGGCGGATGGAATCTGTTACACTGCCTGCATGGAATCAGCCTAACTGGAACCCCATGAGGAGGGACGCAATGAACGGAACCGAGATCGAGACCTGGGAGACGACCGAACTCGTTAAGCAGGATATCGCGCATATGCTCCACCCCGTCACGAACCTGCACCGGCACGCGCAGGACGGCCCGCTCATCCTCACGCACGGCAAGGGGTCGATGATCTGGGATTCGGACGGCAAGGAGTACATCGACGGCTTTGCTGGCCTCTGGAATGTCAACGTCGGACACGGGCGGGCGGAACTCGCCGAGGCGGGCCGCGCGCAGATGGAGCTGCTGGCGTACTCCCCAACCTTCTTCGGCCTCTCGACACCCCCCGCGATTGAACTGGCGACGAAACTCGCCGCGATGGTCCCCGGCCCGATGAACCACTTCCAGTTCACCTCCGGCGGCGCGGAATCGAACGAGACCGCCTTCAAGATCGCCCGGTACTACTGGTCCATCGGTGGGCAGCCGGAGAAGGTGAAGATCATCTCCCGCCAGATGGGGTATCACGGCATCGCGATGGGCGCGCTCGCCGCGACGGGCATCCCCGCGTACTGGCAGCATTTCGGGCCGCGCACGCCGGGGTTCGTCCACGTCTCCGCGCCGTACGCGTACCGCAACGCGGAGGGGATGTCCGAGGGCGAGTTCGTGCAATCGCTCGTGAAGGAACTGGAAGAGACGATCGAGAAGGAGGGCGCGGGGACCATCGCCGCGTTCATCGGCGAACCGGTGCAGGGTGCGGGCGGCGTGGTCGTCCCGCCGGAGACCTACTGGCCCGCCATCGCCGCCGTGCTCAAGAAGCACGACATCCTCTTCATCGCGGACGAAGTGATCAACGGCTTCGGGCGCACGGGCACGATGTTCGGCGTGCAGCAGTACGGCGTCCAGCCGGACATCATGGCGATGGCGAAGGGGATCACCTCCGGCTACATCCCGCTCGGCGCGGTCGGCGTCTCGGACGAGATCTACGAGCGGATGATCGGGCCGGACGCGATGTTCATGCACGGCTTCACCTACTCCGGCCATCCGACGGCCTGCGCCGTGGGCATCCGCAACATCGCGATCATCGAGGACGAGCGCCTGCCCGCGAACGCGGCAGCGCGCGGCAACCAACTGCTCGGTGGCCTGAAGGAACTGCGCGATCACCCGCACGTCGGCAATGTGCGCGGCAAGGGGATGATGGCGATTGTCGAGGTCGTTGCGGACAAGGGGAGCAAGGCGCGGTACGACGCCGCCTCGGAGGTCGGCAACAAGTTGCAGGCGGCGACGCGCGGCCGTGGCCTGATCGTCCGCTGCTCCGATACGGGCATCGCCATCTCGCCGCCGCTCGTTATGACCGCCGAGGAGACCGACCGCCTCATCGGCATCGTCGGCGACGCGATCACGGAAGTGCTGGGGTAGCG
>JBBSII010000635.1:0-2946 GCA_038232175.1 Thermomicrobiales bacterium | reverse complement strand
GGCAGACTTGTTCCTGCGGGTTCATGCGACTCCTCCTGCTGACGTCGAACACCAGCAAGCGTGCCGCAGAACCCGTTCCCTTTCAACTCCTCCCTCCACGATTCAATGGGGTGCTACCCTGACTGTTACACCGTCACAAGTACGTTTTTAACGGCTTCGACCGTGACGAACTCTACAATCTCGCGACGGACCCGCACGAGATGACGAATCTGGTGGACGATCCCGCGCACGGCGGGACATGCGACGCGATGCGCGCCCTCCTGTACGACCGGATGGAACGCCACGGCGACCCCTACGCCCAGAACCGCTACGGGGCACCGCGCTACCTCCCACGGCCAGGGGCATCGGATGAATGAGGAGGAGGCGGCATGGAGAGACCGATGAGCGGGGGGCAGCCGGTGGGATGCCAGGCGCGCCCGTGGTTGCAGGCGATGGGGCCGGAGACGTTCGCCGAGAACCTCCCGGACGTGATGCGCCAGATCGCCACGATCGGCTATCGCGGCTTCGAGACGGCGCTCGCTCAGTTGCCGCTCGACGCCCCAGAACGCTTCGCCGCGTGGCGGCAGGCGGCGGGCGGCCTCGCGCTCGCGGGGGCGCACGCGGGTGGCAAATGGTGGGAACCGGGCGCGGCGGAAACCGTGGTCGCCGTCGCGGCGCGAGCTGCGGCGCTGCCCGCCCTCGGTTGCGACCGCCTCGTGGTGAGCGGCGCGGGCATCCCCTTCCCGGCGTCGGACGACGATCTCGCGACCTTCACCGGCAACCTCGCCGCGCTCGGGCGCGCCTGCCGCGCGGCGGGTGTCGGCGTTGTGTACCACAACCACGCCGTGGAGATCGAGGACGAGGCGCGCGTGCTCGCGGCGATCGTCGCGCGGTGCGCGCCGGACGAGGTGATGCTCGCGCCGGACCTCGGCTGGGTGGCGTATGCGGGGATGCGGGTGGAAAGCCTCCTCGATCGCTTCGGCGCGCGAATCGCCTACCTCCATGTACGCGACGTCACAGCCTATGGCGCCATCGGGGGCTTCATCGAGATCGGGCGCGGCATCCTCGATTACCGCGCCATCGCCGCCGCGCTGGACCGCCTCGGTTATCGCGGCTGGCTGACGGTCGAGTCCGAATTTAACCAGTTCTGGCGCGGCCTCGCGGGCCCATTCGAGACCGCCGCGTCCCAGCTGGCCGGTCTACGCGCGGTCGGCGTAGGATGAGGGGAGGGCCGCGAACCGCCTCGCGGGGATGCGGCAGCGGGTGCCCACGACGGCAAGGAGGAGCAGGTGGCGGATCGGCCCAATGTGATCGTCTTCTTCACGGATCAGCAACGATGGGATACGACGGGGCTGCACGGCAATCCCCTCAACCTGACGCCGAACCTCGACCGGATGGCGCAACGGGGCACGCACTTCGCCCGCGCCTTCACCCCACAGCCCGTCTGCTGCCCCGCTCGTTCTTGCTTCCAGACCGGCCAATACGCGACCACTACCGGCTGCTTCAAGAACGGTATCCCGCTCCCGCGTGACGCGCGGACGCTCGCCCATTCCTTCAACGACGCCGGATACCGCACGGGCTACATTGGCAAGTGGCATCTCGCCACCGGCCGCGCGGCCGTGCCCGTGGAGGAGCGCGGCGGTTACCAATACTGGCTCGGCGCGAACGCCCTCGAATTCACTTCGGACGCGTACGACTGCGTGGTCTACGATAACGACAATCGGCGCGTGAAACTGCCCGGCTACCGCGTGGACGCCCTGACGGACGCGGCCATCCGCTTCATTGACGACCGCAAGGACGCGCCGTTCTTCCTCTTCCTGTCGTTCCTGGAGCCCCACCATCAGAACCTCCGGGATGACTACCCCGCCCCCGCAGACTACGCCGAGCGCTACACCGGACGCTGGACGCCACCCGATTTGCAAGCCCTTGTCGGCACGGCCCCGCAGCACCTGCCGGGGTATCACGGCATGGTCAGACGGCTGGACGAGGCGCTGGGGCGGATGCTCGACGCGCTCGAAAGCCTGAGACTGGACGACCGCACCGTCGTCCTCTTCACGTCGGATCACGGCTGCCATTTCAAGACGCGCAACGCGGAGTACAAGCGCAGTTGCCACGACAGTTCCATCCGCATCCCCGCAGCCGCGTGCGGTCCCGGCTTCAATGGCGGCGGTCGGGTGGACGCACTCATCAGCCTCCTCGACTTCCCGCCGACGCTACTCGACGCTGTGGGGATCGCCGTGCCCCCGGCGATGCAAGGGCGCTCGGCACTGCCGCTCCTGCATGGAGAGCGGACTGACTGGCCGGAGGAGGTTTTCGTGCAAATCAGCGAATCGCAGGTCGGGCGGTGCGTGCGTACGCGGCGCTGGAAATACAGCGTTACGGCCCCCGGTCGCTCCGGCAGCGAATATCCGGACGCAGAGACGTACGACGAGGAGTTCCTCTACGACCTCCTGGCCGATCCTTGGGAATTGACGAACCTGATCTGCTTCGAGTCGCACCGGGAAGTCGCGGTGGTGATGCGCGAGCGGTTGGTGCGGCGCATGGCGGCGGCAGGTGAGCGGGAACCGGCGGTCACCCCCGCCCCATCCAGGCGGAGCGGGCAACGCCGCGTCACCCCTGCGGAGGCACGGCAATGAATCTCCCGCGGGAGACACGGCCCCATATCCTGATCGTAATGACGGACGATCCTGGGGCAGTGCGCGGCGGGTTGCTACGGCACCGGCGCCGTGCACACACTATCACGGCATGGCCGCCGTGATTGATGTCCCGCTCGGCTAGCTCCTCGATGCCCTCGCCGTAGAACCGCGCGGCCTGCCGTCGCGACGCCCACGAAGGAAAGGAAACGGTCATGGCCGACACGCGCCCGAACATCGTCCTCATCACGACCGACGAGCAGCGCGGGGACTGCCTCGGTATCGCGGGCCATCCCGCAGTCCAGACGCCATACCTCGACGCGATGGCATCGTC
>JBBSII010000634.1:0-2968 GCA_038232175.1 Thermomicrobiales bacterium | reverse complement strand
GAGAAGGCGGCGAACGCGGGGGTCGTCCGGCTCGCAGGGATGCGCATGTTCACGCAGATGGGGCGCGACACATTCCAGTTGCACGACCCGCTCGCCGTCGCCGTCGCGGCGGATCCAACGCTTGTGGAGTCGCCTCAGGAGCAGGTGGTGATCGAGACGGGCGGGCGGTACAGCGCGGGCGCGACGCTCTGCCAGCACAAGGGGCGCGAAACGGGAGGATTTCTCACGAACGTCGCGCACACTGTGGATACAGCCCGCTTCAACACCTACTTCACCGAAACGCTCGGGTTGCCGTCACCGCAGTAACGGAATCCTAACCTCCGGTCCCTTCCGTCACTCCGGCGTGGGAAGGGGTGACTCTCCTCGATTGCCGTGGCCTTTCCCATAGTGCTCTAATCTTTCGGAGGCTCGCGCCCCCTTCCCCACGGGGAAGGGGACTGGGGGGGTAGGCTAATCCGGCGTTACGACCGCCGGGTCGTGACGAAGTCTGCCATCGCGCCGAGATAGGCCCGCGGCTGGGTCGCGGGGAGCACATCGAGGTGCCGCTTCGCGCTGTCGATGGCCACCTGCGCCTCGCTGATCGCGTCGTCCAGCGCGCCGGATGTGCGGACACGGCCCACGAGCGCGTCGATCTGCGCGTCATCGGTCTTGGTGCCGAGGACAACCTTGCGAATCAGGGCGAGATCGTCCGCACTCGCGTACCGCTCCATGAAGAGCATCATCGGCAGCGTCAGCGTGCCCTGCCGCAGGTCGGAACCGGCGGGCTTGCCGATTGCCTCCGAGGTCTCGCGCAGATCGAGCACGTCATCGACGATCTGATACCCCATACCGAACGCGGCGCCGTACGCGCGGAGCGCCTGCACCGTCTCCTCCGGTGCGCCGGAGAGGATGCCGCCGAACTCGGCGGCGGTGGCGAACAGCGCCGCTGTCTTGCCGTGGATGCGCCGGTCGTATTGCTGGCGCGTCTGATCCCACTGTCGGGTCTGGAAAATCTCGTCCAACTCGCCATTGCAGATGTCGCCGAGCGTCTCCGCGAAGAGCGTCATCGCGCGGAGATCGTGCGACTTGGAGACGAGCACCGCCGACTGCGCGAAGAGGTAGTCGCCGAGCAGCACGACGATGGTCGTCGGCAGCACTGAGTTGAGCGTCGCCGCGCCGCGTCGGAAGAGCGCCTTGTCCACCGTGTCGTCGTGGATCAGGCTGGCGATGTGCAGCAATTCGAGGCCTGCGGCGGCGGGGGCGAGACGGGAAAGGTCGTAATTGAAGAGTTGGGCGGCGGTGAGCAGCATCCGGGGCCGGAGCATCTTGCCCTTCGCCGCGATGATCCCGTTGAGGAGATCGGTCATCACCGGGTAGTTCACCGCGACCGTCTCGCGGATCGCGTCCTCGACGCGCCCGAGATCCGTCGTGGTGATGGGATCGCTGAAGACATCAATGATTGTTGCGGGCATCAAGCATCACTGCTTTCTATCCTGCCTCATTGCAGGATGCGGGTGGTCGTACGGTGTGCCATCCCTTGATCGATATGGCGAGAAATGCCTCGCCACGATATGCAAAGCATACTCCGTACCACTAGCCGCGTCAAATCGACCGCACAGTATTTGCAAAGGATTTTCGCGCCTCTTTTCCCGGTAATTTGCGGACAATCCGTACCCGATTTGCATTCTCGCGACGGAGATGGTACGTTACGCCGCGTGGGACAGACCTTGTGCTGCGCGAATATGTTGGCGAACGTACAGTACGAACGTGCGCTGACGTTTCGATCAAGGCAGGTGCGTGTGCGTTTACGGGTTGCCCATACCGCGTCCGCAATTGGCGATAGCCGGAACAGCGTGTGTGTCGTTGTGGACGTGGTCCGCGCGAGCACGACGCTCCTGACGCTGTGTGAGCGGGGTGCGGGGCCGATCCGCATCGCCATCGACCTCGAGGAGGCGCGCCGCCGCGCCGTGCAGGTCGGCAACGAGCGCGCATTGCTCGTCGGCGAGCAGGGCGGCATCATCGCGCCGGGATTCGACCTCGACAACTCGCCGACCGCCGCCAATGCCGCCGCTGTCGCCGGTCGGGGTATCGTGCTGCGGACGAGTAACGGCACAGTGGCGCTCGCGCTGCTCTCGGCTGCGCCGTCGGTGATCGTCGGTTGCATCCGCAATGGTGCGGCGGCCATCGAGCGGGCAATTGCGGAGGCGACGGAGCGACGACTGGACGTGCTGATCGTCTGCGCCGGGCAGGAGCACGGCACCGTCTTCGCGCTCGACGACAGCATCGCGGCGGGCTTCCTCGTTGCGTGCGCGTGGGAGCGGCATGGCCCGTGGGGATTCCCGGATCAGCCGGACGCACCGCGTACGCTGGACGAGTCCGCGCTCGCGGCGCTCACGCTTTACCGCTCATTCGTTGGCGAGGGGACGACGCCGGAGCCAGACGTCTTCGCCCGCGCTCTCCTGCAAGCGGCGGGGCCGCGGTTCATCGCGGCGACGGGCCGCGCGGATGATGTGCGATACTGCGCCGTGCCGCATAGCAGCACCGTCGTACCACGGGTGAAGCAGACCCCGGACGGTCCGACGATCACCGGCGAGCGGCAACCTGTTCCCCCCGCGCTCGCCGGTGCGACCCCTTCGGTGTCGTAGGAGGCCCATCACTTGCTGTTCGGACAACGACATTTCGCCGTGCGCTCGCACCCCTACCGTCGCCCAACGCGCAACGGATGGCGGCTCTTCCTCTCGGTGGGGTTGATCGCGGCCGTTGGCTATGGCGGATACCTGCTGGTCGGCCACGTCGGCGGGAGTGGCGGCGGCACGGTTGGCACCCTCATCATCAAGGACGCATACAGCGGCGCGCCGGTGCCGGGCGCGCAGATCACCGTCGTGCCGCTCGCCTGCCAGACGGATGCGTGCGCACCGGCGGAAACGACCACGAACGGCATCGTCGGCCGGATGTTCAACGCGAACGCGCGCGGCGAAGTGCACGCGCG
>JBBSII010000633.1:0-2969 GCA_038232175.1 Thermomicrobiales bacterium | reverse complement strand
GGGCGTGGAGACGCAGCGAGTCATCGCGGACGAACTGGACCGGCGGGCAGCGGGTGCGACGGGGAAGCGACGGGAGCGATTGGCGCGGCTTGCGACAGGCGCGCGGGAGAGGGCGAAGGCGGTGGAGGCGGAACTGGCGCTGCTCGCCGAAGATGAGGCATGAGTATCGCCCGAGGGCAGGAGCGGCGTGCATGACGATCTGGTGCTCGCGGTGGCGATGGGCTGCTGGTACCGGACGTGGTACAGCACGCTGCTCGACCATGCCCACGCCCGCAAGTCTGGGGGGTGAATCAGATGAGTAAATCCCGACACCGCGATGGTGGCCGCGCCGCGAGCATGAGGCTTCAGGCTGCCATCGCCGCACGAGAACAGACCAGGGCCACGCTCCCGCCGCCGGGGTCGCGCGCCGGTGTCCCCGCCGATCTGATCTGGCCCGCCGACCGCATCGGCCCGCAACTGCACATCGGGTCGTCAACGCTCTCGCCCCTCCGGTTTCGCAAGGTGCGCATGGACGGTGGCGATCTGGAGAATCGTCGGAAAAATCTGCCCGTCGGCGGGTTGTTCACCGCCACGCTCGCGGACGGCCCCGACGGGCCGACATCGGCGTTTATGGAGTTGATCCGGGAAGCCGCGCGCAATCGCTCGACGGAGGGTCTCAGCCGGACAGTGGGGGTGACATGGTGGCGACTGGCACCCGATCCGACGGCGGCGATCCTCGCGATCGAATCGCTCGATGCATTCAGCCGTATCACACGCCTCTATCCGTATCTCGGTGGCACGGAGATGGACGCCGAGGCGATTGCGCGGGACGGCTTCGCAGGCGTGCATCTGACTGCGACAGCCGCAGCGGCGGCGGCGGCGGCACGCCATGAAGGTCTCGAAACCTGGCAGGAGTCGGAGCAAACACACTGGGTGACATGGGCCTTCGTCGGCGCGCCGGAGCGACTCGACCCGCCCGCGTGGGCGCTCGACGCGCAGGCACGGGAGGGGGAGATCGCGCGGGGACTCGCGCCGGAATGCGCGGGCGCGCCGCCCCCGAAGCCGGGCACGCACCGCTACTGGCTGGGGGGAGGGTACGCGGGCCAGTGGTTCGACGCGCGGCCCCTCTCCGCGCGGGGGCGGGCGTCAGCGCGCGATATTGTGGGGCGGGACAACGAGGGGAAGACGACGAGGATGCAGGCCGCCGCGTGGGCGACGATCCTGGAGGATATCGTCGTCGCGCACAATTTGGAGGGGCCGGACGGTGGGCCGCTCGCGCTGGGCAAAGGCGGAGCGGAGTGGTTCCAGGCCGCGTTGCTGAGGGCGACGAAGGAGGCATATACCCTCGGCAACCGCATGAACCATTGGCGGGAGTACGGGTAGGGAAGTTTACGCTCTCGCCCGACTCATTCTTCGCGCAGCCGCGCCGCTCCCGCCCGCCGGAGCGCTTGGAGGGGATCGGCGAACCATGCCGCCATCGGCACGATGAAACAAGGTCGGGAGATCGCCGCCTCGCGGCGCTTGCGCAACTTCTCGGCATTCATCTTCGTCTGATTCATGTGGTAGAGCGTGGGATAGCCCTCGGATTCGCCGATGACGCCGTAGCGCTCTTCCATCATTTCCCTTCCGCATTGCGACCATTCTCGCCCTTCTTGCGCCGTCTGCTCCCCACCAGAACCAAGAGTGTGAGGAGTACGACACCGAGGATCAGGCCACCCAAAGTGGCGCTGATCCAGCCACGCCCCGCGACGTGGAGCAATGCGGCCGTGGCCCCGACCAAGAAGAGGTACAGGACGAGCAGGGGGCCACGGTTCCACGGCGCGGGCAGGGGCGGTTTTCGCATCGCTCACTCCCTTCGTTCCCACGGCCACCGTCAGGATACCCTCGATTCTCGCCACATGCCCTTCCGAGCGGTTTCAGCGGGCCGGTGGAGGATTCCTCCTCCGCAACCGGCCTGGGGCGGCGACGCGGGTCAGATTGGTCGGGAACACCATGCGTCCCACGCCTCTCGACTCGGGCCGCCTTCCGCTCGTGTGCGCTGCCACCAGCCACGGAGCCGTTGGGCAGAGGGGACTTTCTGTGGCCGTGGCGAAGAGTCCGGGGGATGAACGCGGAGCCATTCGTTCACGGCCTCGCGGAGTACGTCCGGACGGGAACGCTCGCCCCGTACCTGATCGAGGGCGGCCACCCGGTCCGATTGCAGACGGAAGGAGATGCGCACGGGGAATGATACGCGAAAATGATGTTGCATGGGAGTCCGCCTTGCTATGGTATCTGTTCAGGGATAGGGGGAACAGGTATGCTGATCGCATCATCGATCTGCATACCGCCAGCCGGGATGATCTCATCCGGCTGATCATCACCCGACAGGAGCGCATCACGGCGTTGGAAGCGGTGGCGGCCGAGCAGCGCGCCGTTATCGCCGCGCTCGAAGCGACGGCGGCGCGGTTGACGCAGCGCGTCGGAGAGTCGCTGGCGCGGCCGGACGCCGGGGCCGACGACGCGCCGCCGGTGCGAAGGCCGCGATGTGTATCAGCCCAGGGCGCGCTTCGACGGGCGAATTCAATGCGGTTTCCATAGAGCCCTCCTATCTTGCCTTTCCTGTCGAAATCAACGCCCACACGCCGGGGAAGCGTCACCGGCCCACACGACGATATCCTCCTCGTGCGTCGCCAGCGTCGCCGGAGGACGGCAGGCCGACGCCGCCGTTACCTCCCCTCGCACCGGGGGATTGGATTGCCATGCGGATCGAATATTGGATAGCCGAGTGCTGCGTCAATCCGCGCCGCCAGTTCATCGGAGACGACATGTTCGAGCCGGTCGGTCTCGTCGTGTACCGCGTCCCAGCCATAGCCAAGCACCGCGCTCAGATACCATGCCAGCAGCCACTTGCGCCGCAGCACCTTCAGTGCGATTGTTTCCCCGGCGGGCGTGAGCGTTGCTCCGCGCCATGGGGTGTAATTGATGAATCCCAACCCGGCGAGCTTCCT
>JBBSII010000632.1:0-2983 GCA_038232175.1 Thermomicrobiales bacterium | reverse complement strand
TGCCGCGCGGCGATCGCCGTGAGCGCGCCCATCTGGAGGGCGGTGAAGTCGGCGTAGCGGTCGGTGACGATGGAGATGAACATCGATTGGAGCATCTGCGCGAACCACTCGCGGCGCACCGCGGGATCCCCGAAGACGCGTGCGAAGAGTGGGTCCAGCGCGGCGAGATCGAGCAGGGTTTCATTGACGTCGAAGGCGATAATGGCTGCCATAGTATCCTCCCGTTCATGGGCTACCGCACGATCGACCGCCATCGTACACCCTGGGCGCGGAACGTGCTCCGGAAGCGGCGCACGGATTGTCGGCAGGGAGGGGGCTATGCATCTCTCGGCGCAGAGAATGCCCTCACTCATTGGCGGATCGCCGTTGCGGGAAGGACGGCGGTCCAGACGAACCAGAATTCGTCGCCGTGGATCACGGGCGTCAGTTGCCGACCGGTCAGATTCCAGCCGCTGCCCGTTTCCCCATCGCGGAAGAACGCCGCGCCCGGCTCGGTCTGCGCATCCGCAATCGGCGCGAAGGCGGGCGTGCGCCCGTTGAGCGTCGCGTCGTAGACGGTAGTCGCGCCGATGTCACGCGAGCTCGCGAGCTCGGATTGCTGGATTCGTCGGATGCACGGTGGTTAGAGCGACCACGGACGAAGAGGTAGTGGGTCAGTTTGGCGATTTTGACTCTGCCACGACTGGCGCGAAAGTTCAAACTGACCCACTACCCCGCCTTCGCCTCGCTCGGCCTGCCCGGCCTCGCGCATTTCCCCGCCGAGTTCCAGATCTTCCTCGGCGCCTTCCAGGTCTGGCCGGTGGCGGCGGTGTTCGCGGTGCTCGGCATCGTGATCACGGCGGGTCTGTACTTGCGCGCGATCCAGATGACCTTCTTCGGCCCACTTGCCGAGCGCTGGGAGACGATGCCCGATCTGCACGCCTATGAGGTCTGGGCCATCGCTCCCCTGCTCATCCTCGTCGTACTGATCGGCGTCGCGCCGGGGGGCATCCTGACCGTCATCCATCGCGCCGCACAGGTGATTGGCAGATGAATGGGATGCAGTTCGGCCGCGACCTCCCGCTCCTGCTGCCCCAGATCGTCCTCCTGCTGACCGCCATCGCCGCCTTGGTGGCGGAGATGCTCCGGCGGCCGCGCCTGGCTCTGCCGCTCACGGTCGGTGGCTTGCTCGTCGCGACCGGGTTCGCCGTGCCGCTGATCGGCCGGCACACGACGGTCTTCATGGAGACATACCGGGTCGATACGTTGAGCGTCTGGGCGACGCTCATCCTGCTGCCGACCACGGCGCTCACTGCCGTGCTCGCCTTCCCGGAGGTGCGCGGGAGCGACCGCGAGGGCACCGTCTACAGTCTGCTGGCGTTCACCGCGCTCGGGCCGCTCGTGCTCGCGGGCGCGGGCGACGCGATGTTCCTCGTCCTCGGTCTCCTCCTCAGCAGTCTCGGCTCCTTCGCGCTCGTCGCCTACCCGCGCGACGACCGGGCGACGGAGGCGGCGATGAAGTACTTCGTCTTCGGCTCCGTCACCGGCGCGATCTTCATTTTCGGCCTGACCTACTGGTTCGGCGCGACGGGTTCGACGCTGCTGATGGACCTGGGGCGTTTGCAGGGCAAGCCACTCGCCGCCATCGCAGGGCTGGTCGCCGTGCTGATCGGTCTCGGCTACAAAGCGGCGATCGCGCCGTTCCATTTCTGGGCGCCGGACGCCTACGACGGCGGGCCGCTGGCGGTCGCGGCCTTCCTCTCCGTCGTCCCCAAAGTCGGCGCGCTCTTCGCGCTCGCCCAGATCGCGCGCACACTGCCGGCGGGCGCCGTGAACTGGCCGGTGGTGATCGGCGTGCTCGCGGTCGTCTCGATGACCTATGGCAATCTCGCCGCCTTGCCGCAGACGAACGTCGTCCGGTTGCTCGCCTACTCCTCGATCGCGCAGGCGGGCTATTTCCTGCTCGGGGTTGTGGGAATCGGCCGCACCGACCTGGCTGTCAAAGCGCTGGTCATCTTCGCCGCCGCCTATGCCGCGATGAACCTCGGCGCGTTCGCGATCACCGCGCGGGTCGGGCGTGACCTCACCGCATTTACCGGGATCGGCTTTTCCGCGCCGTGGACGGGCGGCGCGATGGTAGTCTTCCTCCTCTCGCTCGTCGGCGTGCCGCCGCTGGCCGGCTTCGTGGGCAAACTCTTGCTCTTCGGGGCGGCAATCGATGCCGGATACACCTGGCTCGCCGTGGCGGGCATCGTCAACAGTGTGCTCTCGCTCGCGGTCTACCTACGGATCATCGTGCCGATGTATCGGCCGGCTCAGGGGATCCCCAGAGCCGGTCGCCCCGTGGTGATCGTCTGGTCAGTCGCGCTGCTCTTTACGGTCGGCATCGGCATCGGGGCGCAAGTACTTGTGAGTCGTTTGGCCTGATCGTTACGCAAACTGAGACAAAGCAAAGAGGCTCTCTTTTTCGGCCCTGACTGGCGCATCCAGTCGATCCTGCCTCTATAGGCGCTTCCACTTTTTCCGTCACTCCTTAACCCCGCGCTGGGGTGCCGATATCCTTCGACGATCGGAAAACGGCTCCGTCTCTCTATTCTCGGTAGTAATTTCATTCGTCGCTAGCGGTCTCGATGCGCTGGGCGTTGACGATTACCCTGTGCCATCCCTGAACGGCGAGGACAGTCACCTGTCATTTCTTGTATTGCTCTCTTCAGGCTTGACACTGAACGTACATTCGGTAGGATAGGTAGGAACGGTGCGACACATGGTATTGGTAGGAACGGAAGGAGTGGTAGGATGACCCATACCGTCGCCATCACCAACCAAAAGGGCGGCGTTGGCAAGACAACACTGACAACGAACCTCGGGGCGGCCTTCGCACATCGTGGGGCGCGGGTACTGATGATCGACTTCGATCCGCAGGGCCACCTCACTACGGGGATCGGCAAGCGAGATATCTACGACAATCGTGAGGATACGCTCTTCCAAGTGATTACAGGAAAGG
>JBBSII010000631.1:0-2987 GCA_038232175.1 Thermomicrobiales bacterium | reverse complement strand
TGAGGATTGCTTCACGGACGGCATCGGCTTCGATGGCTCGTCGATCCGGGGCTTCCAGAAGATTCACGAGAGCGACATGCTCCTCTTCCCTGATCCATCGACGGCGATTGTTGACCCGGCGTGCAAGGTGCCGACGCTCTCGATCGTCGGCAATGTCTTCGACCCGATCACGCACGAGCCATACTCGCGCGACCCGCGCTACGTCGCGCAGAAGGCGGAGGCATACGTCGCCGGTACCGGCATCGCGACGCAGACCTTCTTCGGCCCGGAGGTCGAGTTCTACATCTTCGACGACCTGCGCTTCGGCCAAACCCCGAATAGCGGCTTCTATTCCATCGACTCCGAGGAGGGCATCTGGAACAGCGGCAGGAATGGCGGCTCGCCGAACCTCGCCAACCGCCCGCGCGTGAAGGAGGGGTACTTCCCCGTCCCACCGACGGACAGCCAGCAGGACCTGCGCTCGATCATGGCGCAGCGGCTGATGGACGCCGGGATCGATGTTGAGGTGCAGCACCACGAGGTCGGTGGCGCGGGTCAGGCGGAGATCGACTTCCGCTTCGGCACGCTGGTGAACAGCGCGGACACCGTGCAACTGTACAAGTACATCATCCGCAACGTCGCGCACGAATACGGCAAGGTCGTGACCTTCATGCCGAAGCCGATCTTCCAGGAGAACGGCTCCGGGATGCACGTTCATCAGAGTCTTTGGAAGGGTGGGAAGAATCTCTTCTACGATCCCAGCGGCTACGCGAACCTCTCGGAGATGGCGCGGTTCTATATCGGCGGCCTCCTGAGGCACGCGCCCGCGCTGCTCGCCTTCGCCGCCCCGACGACGAACTCCTTCCGCCGCCTCGTCCCCGGCTACGAAGCGCCGATCAACCTGATGTATTCCCGCCGCAACCGCTCCGCGTGCGTCCGCATCCCGGTCTACGGCACGAGCGAGAAGGCCGTGCGCCTCGAACTGCGGATGCCGGACCCGATGGCCAACCCATACCTCGCCTTCTCCGCGATGCTGATGGCGGGGATCGACGGCATCAGGAACAGAATTGAGCCGCCGACGCCGATCGACGAGGACCTATACGAGTTGGAGGACGAGCGGAAGGCGCAGATCAAGCAGACACCCGGCTCGCTCGGCGAGGTGCTGACCGCGCTCGAGGAGGATCACGCATTCCTGACCGAGGGCGATGTCTTCACGAGCGATCTGATCGAGACGTACATCGACTACAAGCGCGTGAACGAGGTGGATGCCATCGCGCTCCGCCCCCACCCGTACGAGTTCCACCTCTATCACAACGCATAGGCTCCGCCTATCAGCAAGTGCGGGAAGGTGCCAATCCTCCCGCACCTCCCATTAGGCAATGGTACAGACTCTTTTCCGGCGTCTTGACACTATCACTGAATGGTGATATTCCATCGTTACCGATTTCACACACTCGTGGGGGACGGGAACTGCAAACGACGCAACCCGTGTTGAGTGGGACCAGTAGGTGGGTATTCCCCGCCAGCGATCCGGCGGAGGGTGGAAGGCCGGAATCGGGGCACGACTCGCTGAAAGCAGCCCAGGAGCGGACGACGCCGACGCGCCAAAAGGGACTCATCGCTCGCGAGAGGATGGGGGCGCGGAGGGTCTGTGGATGGCTGCCACGTTGCGCGTCCTCCAGCCGACAAGTGGTCGCTCGTGGTAGGCGGGTGGCAACGAGGGTGGTACCGCGGGAGAACGGATCGATTGTCCGGCTCTCGTCCCTCAGTAGGGGCGGGGGCTTGTGCGTTTACCAGGGCCTGCGTTCCTGCACCGGACGTTCACGTCTTGGGGAGGGAACCATGATGCATCCAGACACACCACGATCCCGGCAGATTCAGCCGTTCCAACCGACCGCACTTGACCCGCTGATCGATGTCGGCACATACGTCGACCCAACCGAGCACGACGCCTGCGGCCTTGTCGCGATGGTTGAGCGGCACGGGCACGCGACGCGCGAGAATGTCGTGCGCGTGCTGCGCGCCCTCGCGACGATGCACCACCGCTCCGGCGAGATCGATGGTGAGGGCGATGGCTGCGGCATTCTCACCGACATCCCCCGCACGCTCTGGGAACTCGACCTCGCCGCGCACGCGCACCCCCCGGAACTGGCGACCTCGCCGCGCTTTGCGGTCGGCCACTTCTTCGTGCCGCCCGCCGAGCGCGAGCAGACCGAGGCGATCATGGCGGCGGTGGTCGCCGTCATCGCGGAGCGGGGATGCACAATGCTCGTGAGTCGGCCGATACGGGTCGTGCCGGAGGCGCTCGGGCGGCTTGGTCGGCGGGAGGAGCCAAGTTCGTGGCAGATTGCCTTCCTCACGCCGGACGTTGGCTTGACCGCGCGCGACGCATTGCTCTTCGATCTGCAACTGGCCATCGAGGCGCAGACCGCCGCGCTCACCGTCTCATTGAGCGCGGATTCCGTCGTCTACAAGGTGCGCGGCACGGCGCAGGTGCTAACGGCGTACTACCCCGACCTGCACGACCCGCTCTTCACCTCCGCGATCAGCATCGGGCACAACCGGTACAGCACGAACACAACGACGGCGTTTGAGCGTGTGCAGCCCTTCTCCCTGCTCGGGCACAACGGTGAGATCAACACGATCTCGAAGTTCCGCACCGAGTCGATGATGCTGCACATCCCACTCGTCCCCGGCGCGTCCGACTCGCAGGATGTGAACCGCACGCTGGAGGGGATGCTCCACCGGTACGGCCTCTCGCTGCGGGAGGCGTTGGAACTGATCTTCCCGCCGATTGTCAACGAGATTAAGCGCGTGCCCGCTGCGATGGCGGACGTGCTGATGTACTTCCGGCAGGCGTGGGGGCCATTCGCGCAAGGCCCCGCCGCAATGGCGATTCGCAGCGGCGACGAACTCGTCGGCACCGTCGATGCACTCGGCTTGCGCCCCCTGTGGCTCTGTGTCGGGCGCGACCGTATCATCTTCTCGTCCGAGAAGGGCGTGATGCC
>JBBSII010000630.1:0-2988 GCA_038232175.1 Thermomicrobiales bacterium | reverse complement strand
CCATGCCGCCGCCGTCGCGGCGACTTTTTCATCGCGCCCGGGGAGCTGCGGGACATCGAGGTAGATATCGACATCCGCGTCCCCGACCCCGACGACCTCGTACGACGCGGGCGCGCGATCGGTAGTCGGGCGCGGATGCACATTATCCACGCGACAGATCAGTTCGCCGAAGAGAGCGGACGTGCGGGCGGAGCCATGCCAACCGCTCCGACGCCGCCGCACGCGGAACGACCAGCAAATGCAATGCTCCCCATGCCTCGACCGCGAACGATGCGGAGACCGTGCCCCACAGGCCCGCTTCGAGGGCGCTCCCGGTTTCGACCCAGCCGGCGAGGAACCCGCCCGCGTATGCGTCACCGGCGCCCGTTGTATCCACCGCCACCGTCGGGTAGATGGGAATGTCGTAGACACGGTCGGTCGCCCGGTCATAAACCAGCGAGCCAGCGATGTCGCGTTTGACCGCGATGCAGCGCGGGCCGCGCGCCGCCCATGCGTCGAACAATTCGTCGAGCGGCTTTCCCGGCCAAATATCCTGCACTTCGGCTTGGCTTGGCAGAAAGAGGTCAATGCCGTGGAGTATATCGCCCGAGCGGTAGGGCTCCGTGGCGATGAAGGGGGCCGTGAGCAGGTCCAGGGAGATGACGGTGCCGGGGATACGGGCACGCACCTCGTCCCGCGCGCGCCGTTGCCCCTCGGGCGTCGCGGGCGCGAGGTGGACGCCATGGGCAGTGAGATAGCTGTGCGGCAGGGGGCCGCGCGCCGCGTCGAGCGCCGCGAAACTGGCGGAGCGCAGCCGGGGCACCTGCTGCTTCCGGTTCTCCTCCTCGTGGAGGAGCCAGAGGCGCAGGCTCCAGCCGTCCCACGCCGTGATCCCCTCGGTGCCAACACCGGACGCAGCGAGCGCCACCAGTGGCGCTTCGGGATACTCACGGCCGATGGCGGCATGAATGCCGACAGTGTGGCCCCAGAGCCGCAGACCGAGCGCGGAATAGATGCTGCCCCCGCCGATCTGATCGCGTAGTAGCGTCCCATCTTCGCGGACCGTGTCATCCAATGTGATCTCGCCCACGGTGACGTATCCGATCATGCCGGTGTTTTCTGCAATGCGTCCCACAGCGGGGTGTGCGCGAGCAAGGTGTAGCAGGCGATGGCGCGCGCGAGATCGAGGAGGTCCGCGAGGTGCGCGGTGGGCACACCCATAGCGTAATGCCGGTCGCTGGCAAGGTAGCCGAAGAGGGCGACATTCGGCGTCACCGCGCTCGCGTTCACATCCTCGCTGCGGGCTGTATAGCCGCCCCAATTCTCGCGGAGCCGGATGCCACGGGTCGCCAGCGCCCCGGCGAGCTGCTGCTGAAGCGCGTAGAGGTGCGGCGGCGTGGGCGCGCCGCGCCCGGAGGAGGAGCGTTCGACGAAGACCGCGCCGTCCCCGATTTGCAGGTTCTGCGGGCCGTTGCCCCGCTCCATCGGCTCCGCCTCGTGCGAATCCGAGACGATCGCGAGCGACGGTACGTCGAAATGGCGGAGCAGGCGCCGGCCACCACGGGCAAACGCCTGGCTGCCATCGCTCACCGGCCCCTCCTCTTCGTCGGTCAGGCCGATGAACACCTCCACCGGATAGGCGCGGAGCACCGCTGCGGCGAGCAGCATCGCCACAGAGCCGACGCTGTCATCCAGATAGCCCGTGATCCGACCGGTGCTCGCGTCGTACGTAAACCGCGATTCGTACACTACGCGGTGGCCGGGGCCGATCGGCCCGCCTTCCGTCAGCGCGAAACGCACGCGCCCGCCCTCAACCCGAATCTCCCCGCGCGCGGTGACGACCAGTTCGTGCCGCGCGAGATCGAAGGCCACTGCGACGGCGGTGCGCGCTCCGGAGCGCTGCATATGGAAGCAGAGAGGCACGAGGTCGTACAACGGCCCGACGCCCGGATCGACGAGGTACGAGATCTGGTCGAGGTGCGCGAGCAACCACACCTGCTTTGCCCGCGCTGCGCGACCGAGCAGGAGCGCGGCGTTGCCGGTGCGCTCGAAGTTGCTGACCCATATCAGGCCGTGGGTGTCGATGAGGTCATCGGCGGCGAGGAGTTGCTGGATGACCGGGGCGCGACTCCAGGAGACGGTCTGCGATGGCCCATGAACCGCCTCAAGGCCGCGAAGGTAGCGAAGGGCTCGGTCTGCGGTGATCTCGTGGTCGAGCCGCCTCCACAGATCGGGGAACTGCGCCAAGGCTGTGAGAATATCATCGATCATTGCAGGGCTATTCCCTTCGCACTCTCCCTCAGCGGCTTCGTCTCCGGGAACGGCACGCCGATGCCCGTCTATCACGACAAGAATGTCTGGACGCTCGTGCTGGCACTCATAATAACAGAGCAGGTCGCACACTGCTCTCGGGCACGAAACCGCGAAGTGTTGCGTGCACGCGGCCTGTTTATGAGCAGTCTCTCCCGCCCCAAGATGGGCGGAGAGTGCGACGATGACGGCAGCGTGGCCACGCGCGCCATATCCATGCGACGACGAGGAAGAGAGAGCATACACACTGCATCGCTGTTTGTTCCACTGTGCAACCGCACGGCGCGATCGCGTGAGAAGCGCGCCTGTAACCCTAAGAATTGTCGCAACATCGAAAGCGTGTTTTGAAACCCGTCTCGATATCAAGACGACAAATGAGGCTAATAGATTCCGTGATCTCATAGTCTCAAAAGGGTCCCTACAGCGACACTTCGACGCTTTGATCAGTTGAGCCTCTCCGCGCCGCTGGTTTCGTGAGTTTTCGTGAGTACGTACGTTGATGTAGCGCCAGATTCTGGCATATGCTGCGGCGTCCGGCGCGTATCTTGAGACTCCTATCTAGTCCTCCGCCACGGTGATTTTGACGATTCTCCTCGTCTGGTGGTAAGGATACCGCATCGCGGAGGAGGCGACGATGCGGAAGAAGGTCTATGTCATCGAACTCACGGACGACGAGCGACAGGAGCTTTCCTCGCTCAT
>JBBSII010000629.1:0-3020 GCA_038232175.1 Thermomicrobiales bacterium | reverse complement strand
GGGCGCACAGTTGGCTGAACCGCTCGCGCCGACTGCTGGTTCGGTGGGAGAAGAAGACGGCGAACTACGTCGCGTTTGTGCATCTGGCATGTGCCCAACTGCTCTTCTCCAAATCTATCCGGGTTTCCGGATAAGCTCTTAATGGATAACTCCGATCGGGTGGCCTTTCATGTTGGCAGCGGTTGAAGTGGCACTCCGAAATGTCATCTACGACGAGGGCCGCATCGGCCCGGCGGATGTGGACGTGCGGTTCGACGCGCCGACGAAGGAGTGGATCCAGCGGCTCGTGCGCCCGACGGTGAACTGCTTCCTCTATGGCGTGCTGGAAAACAGCGACCTGCGGCAGACCGGGTTCCAGTCCACCCGCGTCAATGGCCACGCGGAACGGAAGATGCCGCCCCGGCGAATTGATTTGCACTACATGGTCAGCGCCCATACGACGGAGAAGGACGATGAACACCGCCTGCTCTGGCGCGTGCTGGCGACGCTGCTGCGCTTCCCCGAACTGCCGGACGAACGGCTCCCGGACGATGTCCGGCAACTGGGGGTGCCGCTGGCGATGCGCGTCGCGCAGGAAGACGATAATGGGCAACTCCTCGGCCTCTGGGGCGGGCTCGGCGTCGAGCCGCACCCCGCGATCGCCTGCGTGATCACCGCGCCGCTCGATCTGGAGCGGGTGATTGAATCGCCGCTCGTCCTCACGCGGACGCTGCGCTTCGCTCGTGGCCTCGACGGCGTCGCGGAGCATACGGAGACGCAGATCGGCGGCATCGTGCGGGATGGCCATGGCGTGCCGCTCGGCGGCGTGACGGTCGCGGTCGAGGGGAGCGCGCTGCGTGTGCAGACGAACGCCGAGGGTGCTTTCGTGTTGCGGAACGTTCCATCCGGCCCGGTGCAGCTTCGTGTGGCGCGCCTGGACGATATCGAGCGGACCGTGAACATCACCGTGCCCTCGGACAGCTACGATATCGTCCTCTCATAATCGTGTACACCTAAATCGCCTTGGTGATTCTTGTGATGCCGTGGTGTGAGGCATCGAGTCTACTGACGGGCAGATGGCTCTGTATATGCGGTCGGTGGCCCAGCCTGAGAGGAGTGCGGTATGCCCGAGTATCTTTCTCCTGGTGTCTATATCCAGGAAGTGGACAGTGGCCCACGTCCCATTGAGGGGGTGGGGACGGCCTGCGCGGCCTTCGTCGGCTTCGCGCCGGCCGGGCCCGCGAACTACCCCTCGCTGATCACGAACTGGTCGCAGTACGTGGAGACGTTCGGCGCGGCGGACGACGGCGGCCTGCGCAACCCGCATCTGCCCGGCGCGTACCTCTCGCACGCGGTCTACGGCTACTTCCTCAATGGCGGCGGCCGTTGCTACGTGACGCGCATCGCGCCGGAGGCCCAGAACGGCAAGGTGGACGGCGCGATGAAGGTCGAGCCGCTCCAGATCCCCAGCAAATCCTCGAAGGCGATACCCTCGCTGACGATCGGCGCGAAGGGCACGCCCGTGCAGGACATCGCGGTTGAGGTCGCGCCGCCGTCCGGCGAAGCGCCCACCGATGGCACGTTCACGCTGCGCGTGCGCATGGGGCCGACGGAAGAGGTCTACGAGAATGTCAGCCTCGCCAAGCGGGCGGGGAAGAATGTCGTCGATACCGTCAACCAGGCGAGTCAGCTCGTCACGCTCGTCGAGGAGCAGGGGACCGGCACGATTGTCGAGCGCACGCCGGATGTCGGCAGCTATCTCCTCAAGGCGCAGCAGACCGCGCTCGTGCCGACGCTGAAACCGAGCAGCTTCACGGGCAATGTGGCGGATCGCAGCGGGATGGAGGGCCTGGAGGTCGCCGAGGACGTGACGATGATCTGCTGCCCGGACCTGATGAGCGCGTACCAGACCAACGCCATCGACCGGGACGGTGTCAAGGCGGTGCAACTGTCGATGATCGCGCACTGCGAGCGGATGGGGGACCGGATGGCGATCCTCGACCCGCTGCCGGACCTCTCGCCGCAGGAGGCGAGAGTCTGGCGCGAGCGCGAGACGAACTACGACTCCAAGTACGCCGTCCTCTACTACCCCTGGGTCAAGGTCGCCGGGACCGACGGCCGCCCGATGGCGGTGCCGCCCTCGGGGCATATGGCGGGCGTCTGGGCGCGCAACGACAATGAGCGGGGCGTCCACAAGGCCCCGGCGAACGAGGTCGTGCGGGGCGCACTCGAAGCGGCAATGCCGGTCACGAAGGGGGAACAGGATACGCTCAATCCGATCGGCGTGAACTGCATCCGCTCATTCACGGGCCGCGGGTTGCGCGTCTGGGGCGCGCGCACGCTCAGCAGCGACCCGGCGTGGCGCTACGTCAATGTGCGGCGGCTCTTCAACTACGTCGAGAAATCGATCGAGGCGGGCACGCAGTGGGTCGTCTTCGAGCCGAACGATCCCGACCTCTGGGCGCGGGTGCGGCGCGATGTCGGCGCGTTCCTCACGGGCGCATGGCGCGACGGCATGCTCTTCGGGCTGACGCCCGACGAAGCGTTCTTCGTCAAGTGCGACGAGGAGCTGAACCCGCCCGATGTGCGTGATCGCGGCCAACTCATCATCGACGTTGGGTTGGCCCCGGTGAAACCCGCCGAGTTCGTCGTCTTCCGGTTCCGGCAGTTCTCAGGCGGTGGCGCCTAAACGCGGATTCCCCCGGCCCTCTCCATCTTCGTGGAGAGGGCCGGGGGGTGGGGTGAGTTCTTGTAGCAACGTGAGGAGAGCGCAATGGCAGATTCGCAAAAAGATCCGCTTGTCTCGGCATGGTTCGGGCTGGAATTCCAGGGCGTCGTCACCGGCGCGTTCCGCGAGTGCACGGGCCTCGGCAGCGAGAACGAGGTCGTGGAATATAAGGCGAGCAGCGAAAAGGGCGAGCTGGTGATCAAGAAAGTGCCCGGTCGCCTGAAGTGGAACAACATCACCCTCAAGCGCGGCATCACCGACTCGATGGACATGTGGGAGTGGCGCAAGCTCGTCGAGAAAGGCGATATGAAGG
>JBBSII010000628.1:0-3030 GCA_038232175.1 Thermomicrobiales bacterium | reverse complement strand
TCCGACGACGACATTCGGCTGCGATTGCGCGAGGCCGTCTGGCGCAAGCCGTGGGGCCACGGCGTCGCGCAGGGCGAAGTCTCGCTCAACCGGGGCATGTCCCGCATCGGTGGCTAAACGAAGTAGCGAGTAACGAGTAACGAGGGGATCGGGCGGTAAATCTCGTTACTCGCTACTGCTCCCAAGTTGCAACCCCTCCTGATGCGATGCATACTGTTTGAGCGTGGAGAAACCCGCGCGACTACCGAGGGCCTCGCGTGACGGGTGACGAACTGTTCGTTGTCGTCCGTGGGCCGATTGCATGGAAGGAGTCACCCCCATGGCGTATGAACTGCCTCCGTTGCCGTATGACTACAGCGCGCTCGCACCGACGATCAGCGACAAGACAATGCATCTCCACCACGACAAGCACCACGCAACCTACGTCACGAACGTCAATAACGCCCTGAAGGACCAGCCGGACCTCGCCAACAAGTCCGTCGAGGCGCTGATTTCCGACCTGAACAGCGTACCGGAGAACATCCGTACCGCCGTCCGCAACAACGGCGGCGGCCATGCGAACCACACCCTCTTCTGGGAGATCATGAAGCCGGGTGGCAGCAACCAGCCAACGGGCGCGCTCGCACAGGCGATCAACGCGAAGTTCGGCTCGCTCGACGAGTTCAAGAAGCAGTTCGCGGCGGCGGCGACGACGCGCTTCGGCAGTGGCTGGGCCTGGCTCACCGCCAGTGGTGGTCAGGTCGATGTTTCCAGCACCGCCAATCAGGACAGCCCCCTGATGGAAGGCAAGACGCCGCTGCTCGGCCTCGATGTCTGGGAGCACGCCTACTACGTCGACTACGAAAACCGCCGCCCGGAGTACATCGGCGCGTGGTGGAACGTCGTCAACTGGGATGAAGTCGGCAAGCGGTTCGCTGCAGCGAAGTAACGGGGACCTAACCCCCAACCCCTTCCCCAACGGGGAAGGGGAGTGATACGGGAATGATACGGGCGGCTCGTTGGCCGCCCTTTTCGGTGCCCGGTGATAGAATGCGAACGTTGTACGTACCGGGATCGTACGGGGTGGCGGGGAAATCGTCCGTATCGAAGGAGTAGCGAAGATGGTGCCAGTCGTCGCGCCGAAGATCGTTGAGAAGCCCTGGGGGCGGGAGATCTGGTACGCGCACACGGGCGATTACGCCGGGAAAGTGCTGGAAGTGCACGCGGGCAAGCGGCTGAGCCTCCAGAAGCACGCGATCAAGGAAGAGACGCTCTACCTGCTCTCCGGCCACGTCACGCTGACATTCGGGGACGCGCAGTTCGACTGGCAACCGGGGATGCTCGTGCACATCCCAACAGGGACGATCCATCGCTTCGAGGCGGTCGAGGACAGTGTCCTGCTCGAAGTGAGCACGCCGCACCTCGATGATGTGATCCGCATCACGGACGATTACGGGCGCGTCTCCTGACGCTGATAACGAGGAGATGGGATGGCCCGCGAGCGCGAAGGTGTCCTGTACTGCCTGATCGCGGCGGTCGCATACAGCGTGACCGCGCCATTCGCGAAGGTCGCGTATGCCGCCGGTGTCAATGTGCAGACGCTCCTCGGCGCGCGCTACCTCATCGCGGCGCTCTTCTTCTGGGCGCTCATTGCCCGCACCCGACGCAGCCTGCCGCCCCGTGCGACGATCGTGCGGGGCTTGCTGCTGGGGATGCTCTGCCAGAGCAGCCAGACATTTCTGTTCGCCAGCGCGCTCACGCGGATTGACGCCGCGCTCGCAATCCTGCTCCTCTACGCCTACCCCGCGATGATCACCGTTGCGGCCGTGCTGCTCGGGCGGGAGCGGTTCACGCCCCGGCGCGTGCTCGCGCTCGTTGTCGCCACCACGGGCGTGACGCTTGTGCTCGTCGGCCCGCGCGGTGGGTCGGGCGATGTGGTTGGCATCCTCTTCGCCCTCGGCGCGGCCGCCGTCTATACCGTCACGCTCCTCACCGGCCACGCGATCCTGCGCGCCACCCCGCCGGTGACGCTCGCCGCACTCGTTGCGACAGGTGCGGCGGCGACATTCACGATCACCGGGGTGATGACTGGCGGGCTTCGCTTCGACTTCAAGCCGTGGGGTTGGTTGCCGATCATCGGGCTTGCACTCTTCGCGTCCGTCCTCGCCACCGTCGCCAATTACGCGGGCATCAGCCGTGTCGGCCCGACCGTGGCGAGTATCCTTGGGACGATGGAAATTCCGCTCGGCGTCTTCCTCGCCGTCGTGCTGCTCGGCGAGCGACTGCGGCCGCTCCAACTGGTCGGCGGGTGTTTCGTGCTCGCCGCCGTGGTGCTGCTCCAGTGGCGGCGACGCCGCTCACATGGGGGAGCGCCGGTCCATGAACCGGAGGGCGAAGTCGTCCCCGCGCGGGAGGCGGTGTGACGAATGCGGATTACACAAACTGACAACGGCAGCGCCGACTGGAGCGAATTGCAATGGCATTGAGCCTGGAAAGTATCGGTGGCGGCGGGCTTTAGCCTGCCGTTCCTCACTGCGACAGGCTAAAACCGCCCAGAGGGCACCCGCGCCACCGGGGAAGTTGGCCGATTCAGTTATTACGAAAACCGCTTCAGAAGGCGTGCGCACCGCTGAGGAAGGGGTGTGTCACGCTGCGGCTCTGCTGCGCCAGCGTCTCAAGAAACGCCTGCCGCTCCAGGAAACCCATCGCCTGGCCACGCATGTCCGTCGTGACATCGTGCGTGACATTCGGGAAGACCGTGAGCGATGCGTCGAGGCCGAGGTTCGTCAGGGCATTCTCATACGCCTGCGCGCGGGCGATGCGCGTCGTGCCGAGGTAGGGGTCCCAGGCGCGGGGGGCATCCGCCGCGTTGCTGTCCGCGCCGCCGACACCGAGGAAGAAGGGGATCTGGCGGAACGCGGTCGCGTTGAATGCGGCGCCGGTGTACTTCTGGAGGTCCGCGACGCCGTACGGGAAGTTGAGCGTGGTCGGCGCGCCGTTGACGTTCATCGTTGGCAGCGGCAGCGTGTAGGAGCCGGCGGAGAAGAGCGC
>JBBSII010000627.1:0-3039 GCA_038232175.1 Thermomicrobiales bacterium | reverse complement strand
TTCTTCGAGTTCCCGGACGCCAAACTCCCCGACTACAAGGCCGCGACCTTGCCGACGACCGGGCGGGCGTTCGATCACGTCTGCTTCACCGTCGAGAGCATGGAGCAGTTCAATGCGTGGTACGAGCGGCTAACGGCGGCTCGTGTAGACAATCTTTCGCCGATCCAGGAGATGGGGCCGGGCAGCCACGCCTACTTCTTCTCGGACCCGAACGGCATCGTCCTCGAAGTGATCGCGCCGAACCCGATGATGCGGTTCCCGGTGCTGGAAGATCCCGATCCGGCATACTAAGAGCCCGCCTCTCACCTCGATACCCGTCTTTGGCGGGCTACCGCTACTTTCGTATCTACGAACATTATCTCGTTGGGACGATTGAGAGCCGAGGAGCGCATCATGACCGCACTCCAGCAGTACGCCTTGCTCTTCGCCATGGTTGTCAGCACGATCGGCTTCGTCGCGCTGCTCCGGCAGATTGCCCGGTCGCTTGGCAAGGTACGCACCGAGAAAGGGAAGGATGTTCCCTTCACGGGCGGGACACTGACGCCGCAACCCGCATGGGTCCGGTACCACGTCCATTACTACGGCTTCGCGCTGCTCTTCCTCGCCTTCGACATGGAGATGGCCTTTATGTACCCGTGGGCGGTGGTCTATCAGGAGCTGGGCCTCGAGGCGCTCCTCGATATGGGGATCTTCCTGATGGTTCTCTTCCTCGGGCTTCTCTATGGCTGGAGCCAGGGAGCGCTGAAACGACAATGATCAGCGGCGCGCGCATCGGCCAACCGACATGGCTCCACCGCCTCGTTGCGCGGGCGGAGGGTCATGTGCTCACCGCGTTCGTCGTGCCGGGCGCGGCAATCGCGCGCGCGCATAGCCTCGATCTCGCTGCGGCCGGCCTTTCGGTCGTTCCGTCGCCGCGCCAGGCGAATGTCCTCGTCATTGTCGGGGAACTCCCCGAAGGTCTCGTACAGCCGACGGCGGTCGCATATGCGCAGATGGCGCGGCCACGCGCGATACTCGCCATCGGGGCCGCGCGGATCGCGTCATTGCCCGCGCCCGATGTGACGGTCGCGCTCGATCAGACTGCGCTCGTCGGCACCGTCGCCGATCTCCGGCGGCGTTTCGCCGTCGGTGCCTGGGCGGCGGATGCGGACGCATTCGCGTTCGTGGGCGATCAGCCGCCGCGCGCGATGGACCACGGCGGCCACGACCACCACATCATGCATCACGGGATGCACGGCAGCATGGCGATGATCGGGGATGAGCAGCACGACACAGCGCCGCACGAGGATGCGCCGGGCGAACCGCCGGACATGGCGATGGACCACGCGATGCACCACCATACCGGCGCGGAGGCGACGCTTGATGCGCCGATGACGCACGGCGATCACGGACGCGACCACGCGGCAGATAGCGCGCCGCCGACCGACGATCCGCGCGGCGCGATGCACGGTGACATGGCGATGTCGCACGATATGCACAGCGGCGAGATGCCGATGCCGACGGTGTCGCCAACAGAAGACGAGGCGCATCACGATATGACCACGCCAACGGATGATGGCGAGCATCGGCATCAGGTGGGGCACAACATGTCCCACGGCGCTCGGCAGACGCCCGCGAAGCACGATGAAGGCGCCGGGCACGATGCACACGGCGACATGGATATGCCAATGGATCACAGCGGTCACGCCGAGATGGACATGGATATGGATATGAGCGGCGGCTTCATGTCCATGGTCGCGATGACCCAGGACCTCCCCCGGAGCCGGGACGGATTGCCGATGGAGTGGTCCGAGGCGCCGTTCGGGCCGCTCTTTCCGGGCCTCCCCGGCGGCCTCGCGCTCGCGCTGACGCTCGACGGCGACACGGTCGCGGAGGCAAAGACGACGCCGGTAATGGTGCATCGTGGACTGGCGGCAATCTGGCCCGGACCGGCGGCGCGCTTCGCGGACCGGCTCGCGCTCCTGGACCCACAGACGCCGGTCGCCTACCGCGTGCTCGCATTGCGCGCCCTGGAAGATGCCGCCGCTTTCACAATCGACGAGGTCGTGGCACGGCGGCGTGTGGGCGCAATGGAGCGCGAGCGCGCCGTCAGCCACCTCAGTTGGCTCGTCGACTTCGCCACGCTGCTCGGTGACCGCTGGCTGGCGGGTCGTGCCGGGGAATTGCAGTGCGCCCTCATGCGCACGGCGGATGAGCGGAGCGTATCCCGCGTCGGGCGAGAGATCGCCACGTTCGTGCGGCGGGTGGAGCGCACCCCTTTCCTGCGCGTGCGACTCGACGGCATCGGGTACGACGCCTCGCACGCGGCGGAAACGGTACGGGGGCCGTTCGCGCGCGCGAACGGGCTGTCCGTGGATGCCCGGTTGGATGATTCGGCCTATCGCGATCTCGGGTTCGCGCCGGTCCTGCACGATGGCAACGATGCATGGGCACGCCTGCGGGTGCATCTCGATGAGCTAACGCAGAGCGTGGAGCTGATCCGCGCCGTCGGCACGACGACCTTCCCCGCCCCGCCCGCCTTGACCGTCGGATCGGGGAGGGGAAAGGCCACGGTCGAGACGCCGCGCGGCCCGGCAACCCTCCATATCGCGCTGCGGGACGGGGAGATCGCGGAAGTGCATCTCGACACACCCTCCGACCGCCTCGTTCATCTCGTCCCCGACATGGCGACGGGGCGCGAACTCGCCGATGCGCTGATCGGCATCGCCTCGCTCGATCTTTCGCTGTGGGAGGTGGACCGATGACGGCACTCTGGTTCATCCCCTTCCTCGTTGGCGGTGCGTACGTGGTGGCGCTGGTCGAGGAATGGGCGACGACAGGCCGGTTCCGCCCGACCACCCCCCTCTTCGCCGGCGTCGCGCATCTCGGGCGGGAATCGCTCGTCCCGCGCCAGCCGGACCGGGTCCTCTTCGAAAGCGCGCCGGCGCTCCTGCTCGTCTCGGCGGTGCTGGCGATCGCGGTGCTGCCGCTCGCGCCGGGCACAATCGTCGCGAATCTCGCCACGGGCGCGCTCTTCGTCAACGCGGCGCTCGTCTACGT
>JBBSII010000626.1:0-3047 GCA_038232175.1 Thermomicrobiales bacterium | reverse complement strand
GTGGCGGAAGCGCCTGCGCGCGTCGTCGGCCTGCATGTCTGGGCGCTCGGCCCGCTCCGTGTCGAGCGCGACGGCGAGCGCCTCCGGCAGTGGGGTGGCGCGAAGGCGGGGACGCGGCAGGCGGAGGCGATGTTTGCGTTCCTCCTCGACCGGGCGGAGCGCGGCGTGGCGAAGGATGAGTTCCTTGAGGTAATCTGGCCGGATGTCCCGCTCGACAAGGCGGACCTCGCCTTCCACCGGACGCTCGGTGGCCTGCGCCGGACATTGGAGCCGGACCTGAAGCGCGGCGGTGACGCGACGGCGATCATCTACCACAACGACCGCTACCGGCTCGATCCGTCGCTCGTCGTCTGGAGTGATGTCGCGGCGTTTCGCGCGCACGTCGCCGACAGCGCGGGCGCGGAGACCGCCGCGATGATCGCCGCGCTCGAAGCGGCCCGCGCCCTCTATCGCGGTGAGTATCTGGACGATTGCCCATTCTATAGCGACAGCGAGTACGTCGAGGAGCGGCGGGAGTTGCTGCGCGGGCAGTTCGTTGATGTGCTGCTCGCGCTCGCGGCGCACTACGAGGCGCGCGGCGATCTCCCGTCGGCGGCGACGTGCTACCGGGAGGCGGTGCAGGCGAGTGGCAACGACTGCCCCCGCGCGAACGCGGGCCTCGCGCGGCTCGGCGTCACGGTGTAGGGGGCGGGGTTCGAACTTCGAACCTCGAACCCCGCCCCCCGAACCTCGAACTCAGGAGGCGATGCGGCTCTCCGGCTCGTCGCGTGGCTTTAGGCGTTGGTAGACGTACGAACTCGCGAGCAGGAGGACGCCGAGGCCAATCAGGGACGGCACCTTGTACGTCGCGTCCAGCGAGGCGAGATCGAAGAGGAAGACCTTGACCGTCGCGATGCTGAGGAGCGCGAGACCGAAGAGGCGCAGCGCGGCGAACCGCCGGATCAGCCCGACGATGAACGCCGCGCCGCCGAGCGTCGCCCAGAAGATCGAGAGCGCAACCTGCGCCTGCTTCTGGAGTTTCACGAGCGCCGCGCGGGCCGTCCCCGCGCTTACGTGGCGCTGGAATTCGTCGACGATGCCGACGGAGAGCAGGTAGACCACTACCGCGCCGCCCGCGATCATCAGCCAGCGCGCGGGCCGGTATGCGCGATACCACCACGACGCAACGAGCGCGACGACGGCGATGGAGCCGAGCGCCGGCGTCGCACCGCTGAGCAGCAGGGGATGGTCGATCCCGCTCCGCGCGTGCACGGCGAGGCGGCTGAGCGGCGCGACCCAGCCGAAGGCAACGACTGCCGCGATGCCGCTGAGCGCCCCCGCCGCGCCGAGGTACGCCGTCATCCCATCGTGATCGCGCCGCTCGACCGCGCACAGCCCGAGTGCGAGCGCGGACCACCCGACGACGGTCGCCGCCAGACGGAGTTCAAACGGGAGCAGGAAAGCGACGAAGCCGAACGCCGCGATGATTGTGGCGCGTCGGGTGATCGCGTGCCGTGCGAGCGACCCGACGAGCAGGCTGGCCGCGACGAGGATGGCGACCGCGAGCGTCGCATCATCGCGGAATGGTGTTCGCGCCGTGGCGAACTCGGCGAAATTGCGGCCCGCGAATGCATGGGCGAGCGTCTGCAACGTCGCCAGCGTCCCCGCGACCGTCGCGCAGACGCGGCGCAGCGACCGGTCCGCCGCCGCGTTGTCGGTCTCCATCATGAGGCGCGGGATGAGGCGCGCGACGATGGGCGCGGCGCGCTCGATGGCGAAGACGAGGACAAAGAGTGCAGCCCAGCCCGCGACGAGCGCGACCCCACCGGTTTCGAACGGGAGCGCGTAGACGACAAGCCCGAAGCCAGTTGCGCCGAGTGCGGCGCGGACGAGATGGTTGCGGACAAAATACGCGGCGACGGCGAACGCGAGCAGCAGGAAGCCGAGCGTCGTGCCCGCCGCGTCGATGAAGGGGACGGGGCCGTAGGTATTGTGGCGCAGTACGGGGAGATGATAGAACGGGTACTCGAAGAGGAGCAGGTGCTGCGTGGCGAGCGCGCCGAGCGCCATCGCCGCGACGCCGCTGAATCGGTGGCCCCGCCGCGCGTAGACCCACGCGAGGGCGGTCGCCTCCGCAGCCCAGGCGACGGGCGCGATCGGCCCGCCGAACTGGATCGGGATCGCCATCGTCAGCGCGGCAATCGCCGTTCCGGTCGCGAGCAGGCCGAAGGCGTGATTCGCCCCCCGCAAGCGGAGGAAGTACGCGCCAATCGCGCCGTATGCACCGGCGGTCACGAGGAGGAAGAGGAAGAATCCGCCGTCGTCGGCGTGGTGCATCCGATCGAGGATGCCGAAGCCCGTCGCGATGAGGAAGCCCGCCGTCGTGACTAGCAGCGTTGCGGCGGTCGCGCTCAGGCGGTCGCGGCGAATGCGGAACTTCTCGCCACCGGCGGCGAGCGTGTTCAATGCCCAGAATCCGGCGAGCGCGACGAGGCCGGGCGCGAGCGCGGCGTCCGTCAGCAGCCATGCCGCCAGTTGCGGCGCGGCGAAGACGAAGGCGAGCGTCGGCAGCCAGTTCCAGGTGCGGTGGAGCGCGATGGCCGTCGTGCCGATCAGGGCGACCGCGAGGAAGGCGATCGTTGTCAGGTTGGCGTCCGCACCGAGGAGCGGGGGCGCGGCCAGCGCCGCCACGACGCCGTACCCCGCGACGATCTGCGACCCGGCCCGGATCGCGACGGTCGCGGCGATACCCGCGATGACGAGCGCGCCCGCAAGCCCGACCGCCGTGGGGAAGAGGTGGTACAGTCGGGTCGCAGCGAGCAGCGAGAAACTCGTCGTGCCGAGGCCGACCGCGAGCAGGACGTGGCCGAAGAGCGCCTCGCGCCGCTCGAAGAACCACGCGCCCGCAGCGATGAGTGCGCCCCCGGCGATCAGCCCGATGCCGACGCGCCCGGCGGGGCCGATCCATCCCCGCGTGAAGGCGAGGCCGAGAAAGAAGATCGCGCCGAGCAGGATCGCCAGCCCGCCGACCCACGCCAGCCCGCGCCCGCTGAGCAGTTGCTCCAGTT
>JBBSII010000625.1:0-3049 GCA_038232175.1 Thermomicrobiales bacterium | reverse complement strand
GTAATCGGTGACCATCTGGCTGAGGTTGAGGGTGATGATGCCGTGGTGCCGCCCCGTCCGGGTCGCCTCCGCGACGAAGCGCGCCGATGCCGGGTTGTTCAGCAGGCTCCATCCCTCATCGAGCACCACAAGGGTCGGCCGCGTCGGGTCGGCGATCACGGACCAGATGTACTCGATCAGGGGCAGCATGGCGAGCGGCACGAGCCGGTCGGGCAGCCCCTTGAAGTTGAAGGCTTCTAATAGCGCATCAGGGCGGACGGTCGTCGGGCCGTCGAGCAGCCCCGCGTAGGTGCCGCCGTAGACGTAGGGGGCGAGCCGTTCGGCGAGCGCGCGGTAGTGCTGCCGTCGCAGCGGATCGCCGTCGCGGGCCTCCGCATCCTCCGCCCGGCGCAACCAATCGAACAAATGCCGCTCGAACGGCTGACGCTCCTCCCGATAGACCGCCCGACAGGCGCCTTCCAACACCGCCCGCTCTTGCGCGGTGAGGGCGGGAGTCCCGCCATGCAACTCGCCCACGAGCAGGGTATGCAGATCGAGCAGGTATTCCAGTTTCGTCTGGCTCGGCTCCCCGGCGTGGCGCGGCAGTTCCCACGGGTTGATGCGGAAGCCGCTATCCAGCAGCACCCGGTGGACGACCGCACCGGGCACCGCCGCCACCAGGTCGTCCCAGTGTCCTGTCGAGCGGTCGAGGACGATCACCCGGCCGCCGCGCGCGATGTGCTTGAGGGCGAAGGATTGGGCGAACATCGTCTTGCCGCTGCCGCTGATCCCCAGGCAGGTGAGGTTGCTGTTATCCAACGCAGGGTCATACATGTCGAGCGTGACCACCTCGTGGCCGGGGTGCGAGAAGCCGATCAGCGCGCCCCCGCGCGTGCCGGCGCGGTGGTGGAGGAAGGGCAAAGTATCTGCGAGGTTCGTGGTCACGGTCCGGTAGGTCATTCCGGCCGGGTTATGGGCGAGCGGCAGGGTCGCCCGCCAGACGACGTCCTGGTAAAGCTGGCAGCGGTCGATTGCTGTGCCACCCGCGTCGCCGAGTGCCTTGCCGACCGCCCGCGCGGCTGCGGAGAGATCATTCGGCGTGCCTGCGCGGACGGTGACGAAGATGGCCGTGCGGAAGGTGCGCAGATCCGTCGTGGACATTTGCCGCAGGAGGTTCTGCGCCTCGTCGTAGGCCTCCTCCTGCTCGATGTCGGGGCTACTCCCCTGATGGCGTCGCTCGGCGAGCACCGCGTGGCGCTGCCGGAGCGTGCGGGTGAGGGATTGCCGCTCCTTCTCCTTGCTGAGCGCCTCGATGTGCAGGGCGAAGCGGAAGGCGACGCCCGTGGCCATCAGGGAGCGCAGCCAGCCGGGGAAGGTGCCGTCGGGCAGCGCTCTGAGGCTCATCGTCGTCTCGTAGCTGCGGTCGAGGTAGAGCATGTCCGCGCGTCGCAGGAGACGGCTCTGCCCGAGCCGGTCGCGCAGCGTGCGCAGATCGGCTGGAGAGGCCTCGCGATAGGGAGCAATAACATCCTGGCTCCACGTCGGATTGGCGCACTGCCACAGCAGGTCCAACAGTCCCTGTCGCCCCAGCGGCGTGGCGACGATCTCCAGTTCGGCGAGCGCGTGCGCCAGCTCGCTCGCCGCCTGAGTGAGGTCCGCCAGCGCTTCCCGGTGCCCGGCGCGGTTGCGACGGAGCGTCCGCCTGCCGCCCCGACGGCCGGAGCCTGCACCGTGATTCTCCTTCGCGCCGGGCAGCGAGAGGAGTGCATAGAAACGCAGATCGGGGATGTGTTGATCCGCCACTTCGCGCCGGTAGGCCGCCGTGAGCTGCGCAATGTAGGAATCCAGCCCCGCAGGCGGCGCGTACTGCACGAGGTGGCGCGGCACCCACTCCTCGCCCCGCAACGGCGTGTTGATTGCCAGGAGCTCGAGATGTGCGCCGAGCGGCAGGTAGTTGAGCGTGTCGGCGAAGAGCGCGGCGATCGTCGCCGCCGCTTCGTCCGACTGGATCGCCAGGTTGATGCCGGTGCAGGCGAGCGCCGCGCCGACGTGCCCATCGACGGTGACGAAGTGGTGCTCCTCGACCGCGAGCACCGGCAGGAGGTCCGCAACCGCGCCTCTACGCATCCGTCTCCTCCTCCCGCGCGTCGCCCTCGATGAGGGTGAGGGCGAGCGGGCCACGACGGGGCGCACCGGCGAGGTACTCGGTGGACGTGACGAGGCTATGCCAGACGCGGTGAGGCAGCTCGAACACCGAGCGAGCGGTGCTCCCGGCGAAGGTCAGCCCGAGCGGCACCCCGACGAGCAGCGCGCCGAGACTGAGCCGCAGCGTCGTCGGGATCGCCGCCGGCAGGAGCATCAGGCAGGCCCACAGACAGAGCACGCCGAGGGCGAGCACCGCCCATTGGGCGAGGCTGAAGCCGAGGATCTTCAGGGGGTCATCCAAATGGCGCGGCGTACGGTTGATACTGCGTGGCATATCGTGCTCTCTCCTCCCCTTCCTGTATGCGGGCGCTCGCTGCGACGGGATCTTAGTGCGCCACACCGCCGCCCAAGCCCGTCAGGATCTCCCAGAGCTTCGTGACGATGAAGGGCCCAAAGGCGATCAGGAAGAGCGCGCTGCCCGCGTAGAGCATCTTCTCCACGCCGTCGCGGCGCCCGAGCAGGAACATCACCGCCCCGACGGTGAACATCAGGATGCCGATCGGGGCGGCGATGGGGATGAGCAACTGCTCGTAGACCTTCTTGAAGAAGTCGCCCATCTGCGAGGCGTCACCAGCGGCGGCGAATGAAATGAGTAGCCGGTGCGCGGTGAGAATACAGGGAACAAGACCGGGCATGAGAGACCTCCTCCTTACACATCCGCCAGCCGCCCCAACACGGCGACCAGCAATTCCTTGACGGCCCGCCGGTACTCCGCAGGCAGCGCGTCCATGGTGAGGGTGCCATCCCCGAGCATCCGCCGTAGCGGGGCGGAGTACGGCAGCGGGGCAACAGCGTTGAGTCCCGATACGGCCATCCGGACTTTGTCCAGATCGATTGCGGCCGCATCCGAGGGGAAGCCCGCGCC
>JBBSII010000624.1:0-3052 GCA_038232175.1 Thermomicrobiales bacterium | reverse complement strand
GGGCGCGCACCATCACGCGGCGTCGGCGGCGCCTGATAGCCCGCAGGGCCGACGAAGACGGGCGGCGGCGGCGGCGGTTCGTACGGCATGTTGCCGTGGAGCATCGCCTGATAGAGGTGGTAATAGCGCAGCGCGATCTGTTGCTGGGTGAAGTAGCGCAGCACCCGCTGCCGACCGCGCGCCGCGAGTTCGAGGCGGCGCACGCGATCCTCCATCAGCTCCCAGATGCGCAGCGCGAGCGCCTCCGGGTCGCCCTCGGGGACGATGATCCCGGCGTCCCCGATGACATTAGGGATTTCGCCCGAATCGGAGCCGATCACCGGCACCTCGCAGGCCATCGCCTCGATGATGACGCGGCCAAACTGCTCTTTCCAGTTCGCCCGTGTGAGCGACGGCACGATCAGCATGTCCATCTTGCTGAGTACCTGCGGCACATCGCGCGACGGTACCGAGTTGCGGAAGAAGATGCGGTCGCGGATGCCGAGCCGCGCCGCCTGCACCTCCAACTCGGTGCGGTAATAGCCGGAGCCGATCACCTCCAGCCGGTACGGCTGGCGCAGGAGCGCGACGGCGTCGAGCAGGACCTGAATCCCCTTCTCCTCGACCAACCGGCCAATGTACCCCACCGTCGGCGGGCGGTTCGCGGGACGCACCTGGGGCGGCGCGGGTTGGTAGAGTTGCGGGTCCACCCCGAACTGCGGGATGACCACGGCGGGCTTCGCGAACCCCTTCGCGCGGATCACCTCCAGCGCCGCCTGATTCGCCGCCACGCCGACATCCGTGCCGGTGTAGACGCTCCGCTCGAAGTTCGCGAACGGCGGCGGCAACTTCTTGAAGATGTTCTGATAGGTGAAGAAGCACATCCGCGCGCCGACGCGCTGCCCCGCCCGCATCGCGTGATAGGTCGCGTAATTGAACGGTTCCTCATCGATGTGGAAGACGTCCGGCCGGAGGTCGCGCAGGATTTTGCCGATTGCGGGGTAGTAGTGGTAGTGAAAATGCCCGTTGAACCGCATCTCCGTCACGAGCAATTCGTACCCCTGCGTGAACTGCGGGTCAAGCTTTTGCACCCCGACGCGCGGCTCCTGCCACGCGGGCGGCACGATGACGGTCAGCTCGACACCCGGCAGGCGGGCGAGTTCCTCCGCCTTCTTCTGATACGGCCCGGTCACCATTGCCTTCGAGAGCATCACGACCTTCATCGCGTCATCTCCGCCGGTTGATCGGTTGGGGCAAGCACAGTCGCGTGCATCGGCGGGTTGGCGGCCCGCTGATAGATGCCGCGCGTCGTCGTCGCCGTGCGCTCCCAACTGAACGATTCCGCCCGCATCCGCCCCACCTCGCTCAGTCGCTGCGCGAGCGTCGCGTCGGTGAGCACGCGCACGAGTGCGGTGCTGAACCCGTCAATATCGTCCGGCGCGACGAGCAAGGCGGCGCCACCGACGACTTCCGGCGTGCAACTCACGTCCGCCGCGATCACCGGCGTGCCCGCCGCCATCGCTTCGAGCGGCGTCAGCCCGAACCCCTCGTAGCGGCTCGGCGCGACGTAGCAGGCGGCGAGGTGGTACAAGGCGCGCTTCTCAGCGGCGGAAACCGGGCCGGGGAAGATCACGCGATCGCCGATGCCCAGTTCGCGGACGAGCGGTTGCGGGTCAGGATAGAGCGTGGCGTTCCCGTGCGCGCCGCCACCGATCACCAGCGTCACATCCGGGGGGAGATTCGGGAGCGCCCGCGCGAAGGCCCGAATCAGCGTCTCGACATTCTTCCGCACATCCAGCCCCGCCACATTGAAGATGACCCGCTTGCCTTCCAGCCCGAGCCGCGCGCGCGCGGTGGCGAGCGCGTCGTCGGATGGAATCGCAGCGAATGCCGCTTCCACAGCGAGCGGCACCGCCGTCACCCGCCGCGCATCGAGGCCAAGCACGCGGATGGCGTCGCGCTTTGAACAATCTGAGTCGGTGATGACCTGCGCGGCGCGGCGCGTCCCGATGGAAACCAGTCGCAGATAGGCGCGCATCGCCCGCCCGCCCGCGTAGACCGGGAAAAGCAGCGGGATGACATCGTGGACGGTGACGACATGCGGCACGCGCTGCCGGAGTGGGGCGGCGAAATATGGGATATGCACCATGGCAACGCCCGCACGTTGAGCGGCCTGACCAACCCCAACCTGCTCCCACCAGACTTTGCGGACACGCACGCTCCGCAGGAGCGGCGGCGCGGCGATCACCGTCGCCGCCGGTTCCGTCGCAAGTAGTTCGGGGGAAAAGACCGCAATGTCGAGGTCTGGCGTCGCCCGCAACGCTATGAGGAGCGCCGCGCTGTACTGGCCGCTGCCCGTATGTGGCGCGCGAAGCATCGCGCCATCGAAGCCTATCCGCAGAACCACAAACACTCCTTCCGGCCACGACCACACGACCGTCAGTGTATCACAGCACGAACGCGCGTTCGTGCCGCGTTGCACCGCCATCATTAGTGCAGGAATACGGGGCGCGGCGCGCGCGTTGGAACCTGTGCACCGAAACGGTTTCCGGTGTAGACTGCCGCAGCGATCAATCGTGAGGGCATAGCGCGAAAAAGGAGCAGGAACAATGGCACACCCGGTAGCGGTAACGGACGCGACGTTCAAGGAGCAGGTGGAAAATGCGAGCGGCCCCGTGCTCGTCGATTTCTGGGCACCCTGGTGCGGTCCGTGCCGAATGGTTGCGCCGATCCTCGACCAGATCAGCGACGAACTGGGCGAGAAGATAACGATTGCCAAAGTCAATGTTGACGAGAATCAGGGCATTGCCGGCACCCTCGGCATCATGAGCATCCCGACGCTCATGCTCTACAAGGATGGCAAGCCCGTCGAGACGATCATCGGCTTCCAGCCCAAGAACAAGTTGATGGAGAAGATTCAAGGTCACTTGAACTAACCCGAACATCGACAAAAACGCCCCCACAATGGGGGCGTTTTTGTTTTGCCATACGCAGAGGACTGACGCAGTTGGGCGATGTTCCCGGTGGTGGCGGGCTTATGAAGATTAAAAACTCAATCGGGTACTGGTCGGGG